>CAZNHI010000281.1:0-4080 GCA_964572535.1 uncultured Dehalococcoidia bacterium | reverse complement strand
GACCGCTGCGGGTGGCGGCGCAGCGCCGACAGCGCCGACGGCCGCGGCCTCGGGTAACGCGGGAGCGGTTGCGACGGCGCTGCCGTCGTGCATCGTGGTGCCGGAGCTAACCGAGGGCCCGTACTTCGTGGATGAGCAGCTGAACCGGTCTGACATCCGGTCCGACCCGGGCGGAGCGCCGGCGCGGGAGGGCGTGGAGCTGACGCTGACGCTGAACGTGCTGTCCGTGGCGGGGGGTTCGTACTCGGCGATGAGCGGGGCGGTGGTGGACGTCTGGCATTGCGACGCGCTGGGGGCGTACTCGGACGTGGTCGATACGGGGCAGGGATTCAACACGAAGGGCCAAAAGTGGCTGCGGGGCCTGCAGACCACTAACGCCAACGGGCAGGTGAAGTTCACGACGGTCTACCCCGGTTGGTACCAGGGCCGCGCGACGCACATCCACTTTAAGGTGCGTAAGGGCAACCGAGAGTTCACGTCGCAGTTCTTCTTCGACGATAAGCTGTCGGACGAGATCAACAAGGGTCTGGCGCCGTACTCGCAGAAGGGCGCGCAGGGGCGGCAGCAGAACGCCTCGGACGGCATCTACCGGCAGAGCAACGGCATGCTGCAGCTCAATGTGCAGAAGGCGGGCAACGCCTACGCCGCGACGTTCGACATAGGGATCCAGGGTTGACAGATGGGTTTTGTGTTGAAAGCCGGGGGACACCCCCGGAGCCCCCGCTGAAGGGGCGCAGCAGGCTCCTGTGCTGAAAACCGGGGGACACCCCGTACCCCGGTAAGGGGCCATACGGTTCCAGTTCGCTTGAGACGCCCCGGAGACCGGGGCGTCATTGTTTTGCCGGGCGCTTGACCCAAACAGGAGTCGGAGGCTAGTATCAGCAGCGATGGAAGTAAGTAGATACTAATGAAGAATGATAGTCCCTCCTTAGTACAGAGAGACGGGTAGCAGAACCTGGCAATTGAGCATCGGCACACCGGGATTTGGCGGACCAGGTAGGAGAAGTTCGTGAAGAAGTCTTTTGGAGTGAAGGCCCTGGCGCTGGGTCTGCTGGCCCTTTCGGTATTGGTGCTGGCAGGGTGCAGTGGTGACTCATGGTTGGGCAATGTCCTGAGGGCGAAGGCCTCCAACGCGTAAAGGAAAGGTTGAGAGCATGGCCTGGACGATACGGTTTCTACTCATAGGGCTCCTGGTCACGGTCGGGGTCGCCTGTGGCGACGGGGACAAAGACGAAACCGGCATGACTTTCCAGGAGGCGAGTGGTGAGATCACCGTCTACTCCGGCCGCGCCGAGTCGCTTGTCGCTCCTCTGATTAAGCAGTTCGAGCGTGATACGGGGATCAAGGTCAACGTCCGTTACGCCGGTAGTGCCGAGCTTGCCGCGACGGTTCAGGAAGAAGGGAACGCCAGTCCGGCAGACGTCTTCTGGAGTCAGGACCCGGGTCCTCTGGGCGCGCTCAGTGCTCGGTTTACGCCGCTTCCCGCCGGCGTCCTCAACAGCGTGGACACGGGCTTCAAATCAGCTGAAGGCCGCTGGGTTGGCGTTTCCGGACGCGTCCGCGTCGTTGTCTACAACCCGGACCGCGTGCAGCCATCGCAGATCCCTACCTCGATCCTCGGCTTCACTGACCCAGCCTGGCGAAACCGCGTGGGCTGGGCTCCTACAAACGGCTCCTTCCAGATCATGGTTACCGCCCTGCGCGTGATGAAGGGGGAGGACGTGGCCCGCACGTGGCTGTCAGACATGAAGAGCAACGGCGCGAAGTCTTACGGCAACAACAACGCCGTGCTCGCGGCAGTTGCCGCCGGCGAAGTCGATGTTGGCTTGATCAACCACTACTATTTGCATGCTGCTCAGCGAACGAACCCGAACATCAAGGCGGCGAACCACTACATGAGCAACAACGACGACCCGGGCTCGCTGATCATGGTCTCTGGTGTCGGCATCCTCTCCGGTACGGACAACCCCCAGGCTGCGGAACGCTTCGTCTCTTATCTGCTTTCGAACTCCGCCCAGCAGTACTTCGCCACCGAGACGGCGGAATACCCGGTCATCGATGGCGTCATTGCGCCTGCCGGACTGCTCTCCTTCGAGGAGCTACGCGGGCCCAGGGTGGACTTCGCGCAACTGGCAGACCTGCAGGGGACACTGACTCTCCTGCGCCAGACCGGAGTGGTGCAGTGATGGAAGACAAGTTGCGGGCGCCAAATGGCGGCGCCTGCAAGGTTGACGGTGCCTAGACCGAACCACCAACCGATGGTTTCGTGAGCCTCGAAGGTACAGCCATCGAAGCGGCCGTTGGGCAACGCGCGAGGCGATGGGTCTACAAAGGGCCACCGCTGCTGCTCTTGCTTCCCGCGGTGTTGATCGGCCTCATCGCCGTTTCGCCGGTCCTTTACCTGGTTCTTCGCCTGTCTGAGGCCGGCAATGATGCGGTCGACCTCATCTTCAACTCGGGGACCCTTGCGACGCTGATTCGAACGCTAGAGCTGGGCGCGGCAGTGTTGGTCTGCGCGACGCTGATTTCGCTTGCCCTCGCCTGGCTGACCGTCCGCACCGACCTGCCGCTGCGCCGCTTCTGGTCGGTGGTGACGGTCCTGCCGCTGGTGATCCCCAGCTACGTCGGGGCGCTGACCGTGATCCAGGCGCTCGGACCAAGAGGGCTCTTGCAGCAGCAGCTGGAGCCCTACGGTGTCGATCGCCTGCCCGAGATATACGGTTTTCCCGGCGCCTTCGTCACGCTGACGCTGCTGACATATCCGTATCTGCTACTTAGCATACGCACGGCTCTTTGGGGCATGGACCCCGCGATGGAGGAATCGTCGCGGACGTTGGGGCACGGCCCAACGAGCACCTTCATTCGCGTGGTCCTGCCGCAGCTCCGCCCCGCGATAGCCGGTGGTGGCCTGCTGGTGCTGCTCTATACGATGGCGGACTTCGGGGCCGTTTCTCTGCTTCGCTATGATTCCTTCACGAGCGTCATTTACGCGCAGTATCAGCTGGCCTTCGACCGGACACTGGCAGCAGCCAGCTCACTCGTGCTCGTTGCCCTGTCGTTGAGCTTCGTCGCCGCGGAAGCGGTCTCCCGCGGCCGCTCACGCTACTACAAGAGCACGGCCGGTACGTCGCGGCGGACAGGAGAGATCCGACTGGGCGCCTGGCGCTGGCCGGCGCTGGTGTTTTGCACCGTGGTAGCGTTGCTTTCCCTGGCGATGCCGCTCGGTGTGCTGCTTCACCTCTTCCTGCAGGGGCTCTCCGCCGGGGAGAGCTTCAGCTCCGTGTGGGAGCCGGCGAGAAACTCGATCTACGCCTCGGTCCTGGCGGCAATCATCACGGTCCTCGCGGCAACACCGATCGCGCTGCTCAGTGTCCGTTACGGAGGGCGCTTCATCGGCATCATCGAGCGCTTCTCTTACGTCGGGTTCGCTTTGCCCGGCATAGTGGTCGCGCTGTCCCTGGTGTTTTTTAGCATCCGCTACGCACAATCCCTGTATCAGAGCATGACGGTACTCGTGCTGGCGTACCTGGTCTTGTTCCTGCCGGTTGCACTAGGCGGCCTCCGGACGGCGTTGCTGCAGGTGAACCCGCACATGGAGGAAGCGGCTCGGACGCTGGGCAAGACACCGCTACGTGCCTTTATCAGCGTTACGGTGCCGCTCCTGAGACCGGGCATCATCGCGAGTGCATCGCTGGTCTTCCTGGTGACGATGAAGGAGCTGCCCGCCACGCTCATCCTCGGTCCGACTGGATTCAAGACCCTGGCGACGGTCACCTGGGCAGACGCAAATGCCGCCCTGCTGTCCAGGTCTGCCTTCACCGCGCTGGTGCTGGTTGCGACGTCCGCTGTTCCCATGGCGGCTATGATCTACTGGGAGAGACGGGACCAGTGGTGACGAATGACTACGCTCTGCGGTGTCGCGCGGTGACCAAGGCGTTTGGCAGGACGCGGGCGTTGAACGGGTTCGGCCTTGACGTCCGGCGCGGCCAGATCATGGCCCTGCTCGGCCCCAGCGGCTGCGGCAAGACGACCGCCCTTAGGATCATCGCCGGCCTCGAAGCACCCGACCAGGGCACCGTC
>CAZNHI010000280.1:0-4103 GCA_964572535.1 uncultured Dehalococcoidia bacterium | reverse complement strand
ATCCCCTTCCGGCAAGTGTTGGCCGCCGTGGGCCAGGGACAGCTGATGCAGATGTACGACAAGCTGTTCGGCGAGCACGGCATCAATGTCGCGCAGGCCCTGCTCACCCGCCGCGACCTCGCTGACCGGCTCAGCTACTTGAACGCGCGCAATACGCTGCTGGCGCTACTCGACTACAAGGTCGTGCCGATCGTCAACGAGAACGACGCTGTGGCCGTGGAGGAGCTGGAGGAGAGCCGCATCGGCGAGAACGACACGCTGGCGGCCCTGACCGCCAACCTCGTAGATGCGGACCTGCTGGCTCTGCTGATGACGCGCGAGGGCCTATTCACCGCCGACCCGTCGATTGACCCGGGCGCCACACTGGTAAGGCGCGTAGAGCGCATCGACGCGACCGTGGAGGGCTACGCCGGCACCAGCGAGCGTCAGGGCACCGGAGGCATGATCACGAAGCTTCAGGCAGCTCGCCTGGCGACAGCCGGCGGCGCCGACGTGGTGATCGCGAGCGGACTGGAGCCGGACGTGCTGCCACGGCTCGCTCAGGGTGAGGCGATAGGGACGCTGTTCCCGTCCGGCGCCGACCGCATGGAGAGCCGCAAGCGCTGGATACTCTCCGGCCTCTCGATCAAGGGCAGCGTCGTGATCGACGAAGGCGCCGCAAAGGCGCTGCGGGAGCGCAAGACCAGCCTGCTGCCCGCCGGCGTTAACGACGTCTGTGGTGACTTCGAGCGCGGCGATACGATCGAGGTGACGACGGCGACGGGAGAGCGCATCGGTAGCGGCATCGCCAACTACGGCTCAGAGGAGCTGCTGGCGCTGCGCGGCGCCAAGTCCTCCCAGATCGCCTCGATCCTGGGCCACGACTATGGGGCCGAAGCCGTGCACCGCGATAACCTGGTGCTCGTCTAGGTGAGGGTGAGATGAACATAGACGCGACGTTGCTAGCCCAGGCGCAGGCCGCGCAGGCCGCTGCCCGCAAGATGACCGGCCTGCCGACGCCGATCAAGAATCGTGCCCTCGAAGCGATTGCCGAGGCGCTGATCACGCGGCAGGACGAGATCCTGGCGGCCAACACCCAGGATGTCGAGCGTGCCGGCGCCTCAGGTCTCGCAGAGGCGCCGCTCAACCGTCTGCGACTCTCACCGGAGAAGCTGCAGGACATCGCGGCGGACGTGCGTACGGTGGCGCGTCTGGAAGACCCGGTGGGCGAGGTGCTTGACGGCCGGCGGCTGCCGAACGGCCTCAACATCAGCCGGCGCCGCGTACCCCTCGGCGTCCTGGCAGCGGTATTCGAGAGCCGTCCCAATGTGACGATCGATATCGCGTCCCTGTGCCTCAAATCGGGCAACGCCTGCATCATCAGAGGCGGCAGCGAGGCGATCCGCTCGAACACGGTGCTGGCGCGGGTTGCGCGCGAGGCGCAGGTTGCTGCCGGAGTGCCGGAGGGAGCGCTGCAGTTCATTGAGAACACGGACCGCGCGCTTGTGGGGCAGCTGCTGACCTTGCGCGAGTACATTGACATTGTCGTGCCACGTGGTGGCGCGGAGCTGATTCGCTTCGTGGCGGAGAACGCGCGCATGCCCGTGCTGACGGGCGGCGTCGGCGTCTGTCACACCTACGTAGACCGCGAGGCCGACCTCGAAATGGCGGTGAACATCGCGCTTAATGCCAAGACGCGCAACTGGTCGATCTGCAACGCGCTGGACACTCTGCTGGTGCACGCCGACGTCGCGGTGGGCTATCTGCCTCGCGCGGCGCAGGCGCTGGCCGAGAAGGGTGTGGAGCTGCGCTGCGATGAGCGCGCGCTGAGCGTGCTGGAAAAGGCCGGGAACGGCGTGAAGGCGGTGGCGGCGCGGCCCGACGACTTCGGCCAGGAGTTCCTCGCAGCCGTTGCGGCGATACGCGTCGTGGACTCCCTGGACGAGGCGCTGGACCACATCGCGGAGTATGGCACCGGCCACTCGGAGGCCATCGTCACGGAAGACCTCAGCGCCGCCAAGCGCTTCACCGACGAGGTCGACAGCGCCGTCGTCTACGTGAACGCATCGACTCAGTTCACGGACGGCGCCCAGTTCGGCCTTGGCGCCGAGATCATCGATTCAACCCAGAAGACGATAGCGCGCGGTCCAGTGGGCCTGCGCGAGATCACGACCTACAAGTGGATCGTGCAGGGCGAGGGCCAGATCCGGCCTTAGGGAATGTAGCGCTTCATTGCCGACCATCTCGGAGTTCTACGGTATATCCATAGCGATGTTCTACAATGACCACGGTGTGCCCCACTTTCACGCGGAGTATGGTGGCCAGGAGGCAAGTATTCGGATTGGGACGCTTGAGTTCTCGGCGGCAGCCTGCCCAGGCGTGCTTTGCGTCTGGTCCTCGAATGGGCTGGCGTGCATGAGGACGAATTGAACGAGAATTGGCGGCGGGCGCGTGAGAGAGACGTCCTGAAGACTGTTGAAGGGTTGGAATAGGTGGACATCCCGGCTGTAACATCGGTCAAAGTCTTGAAGCCGTATGTAATCGAGGTCACGTTCAAGGACGGCCGGTGCCGCAAGGTCGATCTGAAGGACGAGCTCTACGGCGAGATGTTCGAACCATTGCGCGATCCAGCGCTCTTTGCCCAGGTCACCGTCGACCCGCATTGGCACACCGTAGTGTGGCCAAACGGTGCTGATCTGGCCCCCGAGTTTCTCTACGACACCCCTGAGAGAGAGTGAGCAGTGGCGAAGTATAACTTTGAGCGCGAGACCCGCACGCACCAGTCTGAGAGCTTCGTGATCGAGGCTGAGGGAGATGAGGTCGGTCGCGTCGACCTGCATTACGCAAACAGCACCGCCTACGCCACGCTCTGCGTGCCCGGCGACTTCGATGACCAGGCGGTCGAGGACCTGATCGGCGAGATCGACGAGCGGCTGGTGATGAGCTGGGAGCCCCTGCGAGACGACTTTATCGTCACGGTGTGGGCCGGACGCGAGGTCGGGGTGTTCTCCGAGACCGGCGATGACGACGAGGACGACGAAGACGATGATGATGACGAGGACGCTGACGACGAACTCGAACCGACCAACGGCAGTCGCTAGCTAGCTTGACGCTGTTCCCGTCAGGTGAGCCTCTGCGTGAAGACGCGCTTGCGTTGCGTGAGACCCTGCCGCTGAAGCCGGACGCGATCACGCTGGTAGGCCGTTTCGTCCGGCTGGAGCCGCTCGACGTCGAGCGCGATGTGGCGCCGTTGTTTCGTGTCTCCAACGGCGAAGCGGTGACCATCGGTGAGCGCCACACCGACGCTTACGACGCCGAACAGCTGATCTGGCGCTATCTCTGGCATGGCCCGTTCGCAAGTGCCGAAGAGATGAAGCCCTACCTGCGCGAGTTGGACGCGGAATCGAACCTGCGGGCCTTCACTGTCTTCGACATCGCGACCGGGCACCAGGTGGGGATCGTGACCTACGTTGCTAACATGCCGGTGCATCTCAAGATCGAGCTGGGGCATATCTGGTACTCGCCGCTGGCTCAGCGCACAAAGGCCAATCTGGAGTCAACCTACCTACTGCTGAAGCACGCCTTCGACCTCGGCTACCGGCGTCTCGAGTGGAAGTGCGATTCGTTGAACGAGCGCTCCCGGCGTTCGGCGTTACGCATGGGCTTCAGGTTCGAGGGTATCCAGGACGCGCACTACATCATCAAGGGCCGCAACCGCGATACGGCCTGGTTTCGCCTGCTTGCGGACGAGTGGCCGGCGGTGCGGTTGCAGCTAGAGTCGATGCTGTACGGCTAGCCGCCCGGCCCCGGGTTGCGGATCGGGCGGCGCGTCTCGACCAGGAACGGAATATCCACCGAAGCTCCGGCGGAGCGCGCGATCAGGTCGAAGCGGCCGACCTGCAACTCGTTGCCATCCGGCGTCTTTTCCAGCCTGAAGTGCGCCACGAAGGCGCCGGCGCCGTCCGTGACTACCGTCGCGTAGGGCGGGGCCTGGACGCCCGCGGGCACAGTGCCCGTGACGTCTATGAGGATGCCGGAAGGCCAGCCACTGCCCGTTACAGTGATCTCGCTGCCGGGAGGGCCGCTGCGCGGCTCTACGAGGGCCGTGGGGCCACTGGCGGGGC
>CAZNHI010000279.1:0-4103 GCA_964572535.1 uncultured Dehalococcoidia bacterium | reverse complement strand
CCCCGCCGGCCGCAAGGACGGCGTCCTGGACGCGGGCAGGCGCTGGCAGCTCGTAGACACCCGGGGCGCCAACGGCTCCGGCGACGTGGACTATGACGGTGCCGCTAATGGCGTCCTGCGCGTCGTTGATCACGAGGGCGGGCGGGCTTTCAGCGGTTATGTCACGTATAGACAGGCTGGCGAGCAGGATCAGGCCGGCAGCGGCGAGCACGAGGTACTGGTGGCGTTCCAGCCAGGTGAGCACACGGGCCCCTTCCCTTGGCGCCCGGCGAGGTGGGCCAGATCGTAAGGGGCCAGCATGCTGAACCCCCAGGATCAATCGCTTATACGAGGGAGGGTCGCCTCGCGTCAAGTCCCCGAGCCTACTTACCGTAACGAGGGGTGCTATATACTTGAGCCTCAGTTACACGAGAAGTCTGAGAGACAGCGCCAATGCGCGGACGCGACCTCCTTTCGATCAGGGACCTTTCGCCGGACGAGCTCGAGATGCTGATCCGCACCGCGCTCTCGATGAAGCGCGACGGGTCAGGGCCGCTGCTGCAGGGTCAGACCGCGGCGCTGCTGTTCGAGAAGCCGTCGCTGCGTACGCGCGTCAGCTTTGAGGTAGGGATGAAGCAGCTGGGAGGCAGCGCGATCTACTTGTCGCAGGCGGAAGTAGGGCTAGGACAGCGCGAGCCGGTGGCAGACGTGGCGCGCGTACTCAGCCGTTATGTGACGGGCATCGTCGCTCGCACCTACGCGCAGCAGACGCTGATCGACCTAGCGGAGCACGCCGACGTGCCGGTGGTGAACGCGCTTTCGGACGACGAACACCCCTGCCAGGCGCTGGCCGACCTGCTAACGGTGCGGGAAAAGAAAGGGCGGCTGGCCGGTGTACGCATCGCGTTTATAGGCGACGGCAACAACGTGTCGGCGTCCCTGGCGGTAGCGTCAGCGCTGGCGGGCGCCGAGTTCGTGATCGCGTCACCCCCGGACTACGGGCTGAGCCAGGAGATTATCGCTGCAGCGCGAGGCTGGGCGCGGCAGACGGGCGGAGCCATGGAGACGGTGATGCGTCCCGATGACGCCGTAAAGGGCGCTGACGTGGTCTACACGGACGTCTGGACGTCGATGGGGCAGGAATCAGAGCGGCGGAGGCGAATGGAGGCGTTCCAGGGCTACCAGGTTAACGAGGCGCTGATGGCGCTGGCGAAGCCGGACGCGATCTTTATGCACGACTTGCCGGCGCACCGCGGCGAGGAGATCACGGACGGCGTGATCGAGGGACCGCAGTCGGTGGTGTTTCAGCAGGCGGAGAACCGTCTGCACGCTCAGAAGGCGCTGCTGGCGGCGCTCATGGCGGACGAGGCCGCGGTCTAGCGGGCTGCCATGGGTCAGTTTGTAGACGACGTCTGGGGAACCCTGCAGCGCCTGGACGCGGTGGCGGCGCTCGACATCCTGATCATCGCGACGATCATCTTCGCGCTGCTGATGGTGCTGCGCGGCACCACGGCGATGACGCTGATCCGCGGCGCCGTCTTCGTGGTCCTGGCGTTGTTCCTGGTGGGACGCATCCTGGAGCTAAGCGTGGTCAACTTCCTGGTGCGCAACGCCTTGCCCGGGCTGGTGCTGGGGATCATCGTGATCTTCCAGCCGGAGATCCGGCGCACGCTGGAGCGCGCTGGCCGCACCAGCGTAAGGCGCTGGCTGCTGAACTCTCCAGAGGACGTTGCGCTGGATGAGATTTCGACGGCGGTGGTCAACCTGGCGCGCAACCGCCACGGCGCGATCATCGTGATCGAGCGCGGGACGGGGCTGGAGGAGTTCATCGAGACGGGGGTGCACCTGGACGCGGAGCTGAACGCGCGGCTGCTGGAAAGCATCTTCTACCCTAACTCGGCGCTGCACGACAGGGCCGTGATCGCACGGCAAGGACGGATAGTCGCGGCGTCGTGCACGCTGCCGCTCTCGACCGGGACGGGGGCGGGGCGCATGGGGACGCGCCACCGCGCGGGGCTGGGAATCAGCGAGCAGACCGACGCTGTGGCAATCGTGATATCGGAGGAGTCTGGGTCCATTTCGATTGCCTCCGAGGGGCGGCTGATCCCGTTGCGGGACGAGAGCCGCGTGCGGTCCACCCTCGAAGCGCTGGTGGTGTCGCGGCGGGGAAACCTGCGGCCTGCAGCCCAGCAGGCCAGTTAGGTAACGCGGATGTTCTCGCAGTGGCGCCGTACCGTCACGCCCATCGCGCTCGCGCTGGTGTCTTTATTCGCGGCCATTGCGCTGTGGGTGGCGGTAACGGACGCGGAGAACCCCCAGGAGACGTTCGATTTCAGCGGCGGCCTCAGCGTCAAGGCGGTGAACGTGCCTCAGGGGCTGGCCGTTGGTAGCATCAAAGAGGACGTGGTCTTCGTACGAGTGCGGGCGACAGAGGACATACTCGACGAGCTAACGACGTCCGACTTCGTGGCAGAGGTAAACATGGCGGCGGAGCGCCAGCCAACGTCCACAAAGTCGGTGACCGTACGGGTACTAAACCGGGACGACGTGGAGGTCGTCAGCGTTACGCCCTCATCAGTGCAGGTGACGGTGGAGGAAGAGGCTTCGAAGCAGGTGACGGTGCAGGTTAGCAGGCAGGGAACAGCGGCGCAGGGCGTCACGATCTCGTCCGTGGTGGCGAGCCCTACGACGGTGCGCGTTACGGGCGCGGCCAGCCTGGTCGAGCGTGTGCAGAGCGCCGCCGCCGCCGTCAACCTCACCGGCATACGCGTGAGCCAACAGCAGCAGTACACGCTGACCGCCCGCGATTCGTCCGGCGCAGACCTGCGGCCGCTGCGCATCGAGCCGAGCGCCGCGGAGGTAAAGATCGCGGTAAGCCAGGTAGAAGTATCGTGGGGAGTGACTGTGGCGGTACAACCGCGGGGGACTGTGGCGGACGGGTACAACCTGGTGAGTGTGACGGTAGAGCCGCCGCTGATCGCAATCACGGGGCCGATAGAACAGGTGCAGTCGATCCCGTTCGTACCGACGGAGGAGATCGACTTGACCAACCTCCGTACGAACCAGACGCGCAACGTGCGCTTGCAGCTGCCGGCCAGCGTCCGTTCGCAGCGAGATACGGTGACGGTAACTCTGCGCGTCGAACCGCAGATCGGTGAGTTTGCGCTAGCGGTGGCCCCGACGATCGAGAACCTGCCTTCGGGGATGAGGGCGACGCTGCAGACGACATCGATAACGGTACGGCTGCGCGGGCCTGTGCCGACCTTGAAAGCGCTGGCGCCGGGCGCAATTCGAGCGACGGTGAATGCGGATGGGCTGGTGGCGGGAGCGCACGTGCTGAACGCGACGATCAGCGTGCCCCAGGGCCTGACGCTGGTCTCCTCCGACCCGGCGCAAGTCGTGCTTATCCTGGCGGCACAATGAGCGAGAAACGCGGTGTGAAGCCGCTGGTAGCGCTGGTGGGCAGACCGAACGTCGGCAAGTCCGCGTTGTTCAACCGCATGACGGGGGAGCGCCGCGCGATCGTGGAAGAGATCGCGGGGACGACGCGCGATCGCCTGGTGGGCGAGGTCGAGTGGCGCAACCACCTCTTCGAGCTGGTAGACACGGGCGGGCTGGCCGAGCCGACGAGCGTGCAGGGCTCCGGCGCCTACATGGACGCGATCAAATCGCAGGTGGAGCAGGCGGTGAGGGAGGCCAACCTGCTGCTGTTCGTGGTGGATGCGAAGGACGGCGCGACGGCTGCCGACTTCGAGGTGGCGGAGATGCTGCGCCGCTCCGGCAAGACAACGCTACTGGTGGCGAACAAGGCCGACAACCAACGTCGCAGCGACCAGGCATCCGAGTTCTACGAACTGGGCCTCGGCGATCCATACGCTGTGAGCGCGATCAACGGCGCCGGCGTCGGCGAACTCATGGACACGTTCTGCGAAATGCTGCCTTACCTGCCAGAAGTGGGCGAGGCAGATACAGATAAGGCCCTGCGAGTCGCGATCATCGGGAGGCCGAACGTTGGCAAGTCGGCGCTGGTCAATGCCTTGCTGGGGCAGGAGCGCGTGATCGTCAGCGAAATCGCCGGGACGACGCGCGACGCGATCGACACGCCGTTCGAGTACGACGGTGAG
>CAZNHI010000278.1:0-4136 GCA_964572535.1 uncultured Dehalococcoidia bacterium | reverse complement strand
TCCGGAAACGACCACAGAAGAGCTGACCAACATCGTCAAGGGGCCTGATTTCCCCACGGGGGGGATTATCTTCGGTCGCCAGGCGATCAAGCAGACCTACAGCGACGGCCGCGGCCGCATCGTCGTGCGCGCCCGCAGCCACATCGAGGAGTCACGCACCGGTAGGACGCAGATCATCGTTACGGAGCTGCCCTATCAGGTGAACAAGGCGGCGCTGGTCGCGCGCATTGCGGAGCTGGTGAAGGCCCGCAAGATCGAGGGAATCAGCGACCTGCGCGACGAATCTGACCGTCACGGAATGCGCGTCTCCATCGAACTGAGCCGCAGCGGCCAGGCGCGCACGGTGCTCAACGCGCTGTACAAGCACACGTCGATGCAAACCTCGTTTGCGGTGAACATGCTCGCGCTGGTCGATAAAGAACCGCGGACCATCCGGCTCAAGACGGCGCTGGAGCACTACATCGAGTTCCGCCGTGAGGTTATCCGGCGCCGCACCGAGTTCGAACTGGAGAAAGCGAAGGACCGCGCTCACATCCTGGAAGGTCTGCTCAAGGCGATAGACCAGCTGGACGCGGTGATCGCGGCGATCCGCGCCTCTGCTTCGGCGGACGCTGCGCGCACACGACTGCAGGAGCCGCCGTTCGTGCTGTCGGAACGGCAGGCACAGGCTGTCCTGGACATGCAGCTGCGCCGCCTGGCCGCGCTGGAGCGACAGAAGCTCGAAGACGAGTACGGAGAGCTGATCCAGCAGATCAGCTACCTGGAGGACCTGCTCGCTGACCCGAAGAAGGTCGACTTCCTGATCAAGGACGAGTCCGCGGAGATGAAGAAGCTCCACGGCAACGAGCGCCGAACTCAGATCGTCGAGCAGGAGATCGAAGACTTCAGCGAGGAAGACCTGATCGCGCATCAGGAGATCGTGATTACGCTGACCAACCGCGGTTACATCAAGCGCCTGCCGCTGGAGACGTATCGCGTGCAGCACCGCGGCGGCCGCGGGATCACGGGCATGGGCGTGCGGGAGGCGGACGGCATCCGGCGTCTCATCGTCGCGGACACGCACGACAGCCTGCTGTTCTTCACAGATAGAGGGCGCGTTTTCCAGCTCAAGGCTCACGAAGTACCTGACTCGTCGCGCCAGGCGCGGGGCACGCCTTTGGTCAACCTGATCGAAATCGACCCGACCGAGCTGATCACGGCGGTAGTTTCGACGACGAGCTACGACAAGGACTTCATGGTACTGGCCACGAAGAGGGGCGAGGTAAAGAAGACGCCGCTCAAGGAATTCGAGTCTGTGAGGCGAGCCGGACTGATCGCCATGGGGCTGGAGGACGGCGACGAGTTGGTGTTCGCGCAGCTGGCCAAGGGCGATGACGACGTCATCCTGGTTTCGACGCTGGGTAAGGCAATGCGCTTCAACGCCAGTGAGCTGCGCTCTGCTTCCCGCATGAGCGGTGGCGTGCGAGGCATGCGCCTTGTGGAGGCGGACGACGAGATCGTGGCGCTGGAGGTCGTGCAGCCGGAGGCGATGCTGCTGACGCTCTCGGAGACGGGCCTGGGCAAGCGCACGGAGTTCGAGGATTACCCGCGTCACAGCCGTGGCGGCCAGGGCGTGATCACACACAACGTCACGCCTCGGACCGGCCGGGTGGTGGCAGCGCGGGCCGTCTACGCTAACCACGAATTGATCGTCGTCTCGGAGAGCGGCATCGTCATGCGTACCACGGTCGATAGCATCTCGAAGGTCGGGCGGTCGACGCAGGGCGTGCACGTGATGAACGTGGGTCAGGGAGATCGTGTCGCAGGCCTGGCGACCATCGACCTGTCGAAGACGCCGGCGGCCGCCGAGCTAGAGGCGCTAGCTGCCGCTGAGGAGGAAAAGCCTGCGCTTCGCCGGGGCGCGAGGGCTAAGGCGCAGGACGCCGGGCCCACGGACGAGGCGCCTGAAGACGGAGCCTCGAAGGGCAACGGCTCCAACGGCCGAGGCAACGATAAGAAGTAAGTCAGGTCCTGCTGCGCCGGACGCTTTGACACTGATTTTGCGTGGCCTAGAATGAGCCCAGGGGCCGGAGGAAGCTGATGCGCAAAGATATGATGGAGATCCTGGTGTGTCCGGTGGATAAGGGCACGCTGACTCTAAAAATCGACAAAGAAGACAAAGATGACGTGATCGACGGTTCTTTGACCTGTGGCACTTGCAAAGAGGTCTACCCGATCAGGGACTCGATCCCGAACCTGCTGCCGCCGGAGCTGAGGCGCGCCATGGAGGCCGGCCGGGCGCCATGAGCCGTGCGCAAAAGACCGGCGTACTGCTAATCGCAGGCGCAGCTCTCGAGATGTTGCTGTTCGTCTACGGCGCGGCGCGGCGCAGTTACCTGGCGCTGGCGCTGCCCATGACCGCGGCGATGATGGCGTTGACGGCGCTTACCTTCTGGGTCGGTTGGACGATGCTGGTCATGGAAGAAGAGGCGGAAGACGATGCGATCGTCGAGGCTGCGGCCCAGCCTCCGTCCGAGTAGCCAAACTTCCTGCTAGCGGCAGAGAACGACTTCTACGCCGATATCCAGTTGAATCCAGATTCGGTCTGCGGTTAGCACGGGCAAATCCAGGCTGACCGCGAGCGCGAGACACGAGCGGTCGCCGAGGCCAAGGCCGAACTGACGCGTCGGAAGTCTTAGCTTGCCGGCGCCTCGCGCGTGTTCGGCTGTGAAGTCCATGGCGATGAACTCGAGTCCCCCTAATGCAGCTTCTGCATCCTCATCTGTGAAACCAAGGTCCACGAGGCGTGAGAAGGCCTCGGCCGCGTTTACAGTGCTGGCGTAGGCTCCAGCCCGCATCGCGGCATCGACGAAATCAGCGCCGCGCTCCCGAAGAATCGAGACGAGGAGCGCGGACGCATCAAGAACGAAGCTATTCTCGGGCTGCTTCGCGTCTGCGTTCGGCGATGAATTCATCGACGAGGCCAGTCCTATTCTTGATGTACTTGGCCGCGATTTGCTGGGCTTTGCGGACCCCGGCACTCACCGATCTGATCTTTAGTTCGCCATCTTCAACCAGGAGTGTCAGTATTTCGCCTGGACGCAGGTCGAGTTCCTTGCGAATTTCAGCCGGAATGAGTACCCGTCCCTGTCTGTCCAACCTTGCGCGGGTGCGGTGTGAGCTTTCAGTCTTCATGACCAGCCCATGGTGGCAGAAAGGAGGATTTTTGGCAAATACGGATATTTTGGGGAAACTAGGGAATATGCCAGCCGGGCGCGGCGACCTGGACGAGGCCGTCTGTGCCGATGCGCGCGAGGATGTCCGCCAAGCGCTCACCGGTGGCCGGGTGGGTGAGGTTGGGGTCCAGGTCCAGGAGGGGGCGCAGGACGAAGGCGCGCTCGGTGAGGCGCGGGTGGGGGATGATCAGGTCTCCGTCCTCGATGATGCGGTCGTCGTAGAGGGCGATGTCGAGGTCGATAGGGCGGGGGGCCCAGCGCTCGGCGCTGCGTCGTCCGAGGTCGCGCTCGATGCGCTTGAGGTAGGCGAGCAACGCTTGTGGCTCAAGCTGCGTGGCCACCCGGCAAGCGGCGTTTAGATACGCCGGCGGCGGCGCCGGGGGCTGCGGTGGTGATTCGTACAGCGCGGATACAGCTTGAATCTGTATTGAAGGCCGGGGGAGACCCCGGACCCCTGCTAAAGAGCGGCCTGAAGGGTCTATCGCTCCCAGTCGCTGTAGCGCGGCGGTGAGGTTGGCGCGCCGGTCGCCGAGGTTCGCGCCGAGGGCTATGTAGATCGCCACGAGCGTATCAGGAGGCGCGCCGGGGCCGGACGACGGCGTCGGTCATGGCGCAGACCTGCTTCATGGCCGCGACGTCGTGGACGCGGACGATATCGGCGCCGTTGGCGATAGAGAGCGCAACCGTGGCGGCCGTACCCCAGATGCGCTGGTCCTCCGGCAGGTCCAGAATGGCGCCGATGGTCGACTTGCGCGAGGTGGCGACGAGCAACGGCAGTCCCAGCGCGCGCAGCTCCCGGAGCCGGCGCAGTAGCTCGAGGTTCTGATCGACGCTCCAGCCGAAGCCGAAGCCGGGGTCGAGGATGAGCTGCTCGCGGGGCAGGCCGGCAAGGTTCTCGCGCCTACCATTCACAAGATTGTC
>CAZNHI010000277.1:0-4149 GCA_964572535.1 uncultured Dehalococcoidia bacterium | reverse complement strand
CGTGGACGCCCAGCGCGAACGGCCCCTCGGCGTCCAGCAGCGGCTTCGTGTGACGCGCCGCGCCCCATAGGGCGGGGCTGATGGCGGGATCGGAGCGCCGCTCCTGCCAGTGATTCAGGCGCTCACGGTAGAAGTGCTCGGGCGGCAGGCGCCGGTACTCGGCCGCGATGTACTCGCGCGTCAGCCGGCCATCGCCCAGGCTGGGGTTCGCCTGCTCCACCGCGGTCCAGTCCAGCCCGGGCTCGGGGTCCGCGGACTGCCACCACGCGCCGTAGAACGTCGGGTCAGCGGGCTCGGCACCGGTGGCCTGCCGCACCAGCTGATCGTAGAACGCGCGCAGCACGAGGCTATCGCTGAATCCCGCGGTCGAGGTGACCAGCATCAGCGGCGAGCGTTGCGCCGCCTGGGTGGGGAGAAGAGCGGCATATCCGTCCCAATCCGTCTGCGTCAGTACCTCGTCCCAGGCGATCGCGCCGGCGCTATGCCCACGAGAAGAGCCGGGCTGCCCGGTCACGGTGTCCAGGGTGAGCTTGCCGAGCGTGATTCCGAAGTGTTCCGTGAGGCGCACCGTGCGGTCGAACCGAGAAGAGACGCGGTTCGCCTTGCGCAGGCGGGGGATGCTGTCGAGGTCATCGAACACGCCGCGGTAGATCAGCCGCGCCTGCTTCGCATCGTGCGCCGCGGCCAGCAGCTCACGCCAGCCCGCGAATACCTCCAGCTTGCGGCCCTCGTCCAGCAGCCACCCGAACACGACGCGCACGATGACGCTCTTCCCATTCTGGCGCCCCGTGCTCAGCAGGACCGTGCGGTGGATGAGGTCGCCCGCAGCGTTGTGGCGCAGCGCCTTGCGCACCGATCGCACCTGCCACGGGCCCAGGGTGATGCCCAGCTCGCGTGCGGCCCAGGCTACGGCTGCATCGCCGTAGGTTCCGGCGACTCCGGGCGGATCGGGAGACTCCCAGCGTGGAGGTGGCGGTTCAGGTTGCATCTGCAAACTTCCGGTTTATTCCCGACTCGGCTCCAGCGGCGGGTGCTGCTCCAGAAAAAGGTACGCCCCCTTCGCCCTACAACGGGCGCGGATCGGTGTCGGCCGGAGTTATCCAGCGGCTACGCGTAGGCAGGCGCAGGCTGCACAACGTCACCCTTGGGCTGGCCCTCAGGTCGCCGCCCCAGCGGTGTACGCGGCTCACGCGCACCTGGCCTCGGAGCGACTGCGGGCCGGTCAGCCACATGACCTCATCAGCGTGGCTCATCCCCACCTCTCGCTGACCCGCGCATGCGGTAGCAGCTGACGTGCGCCCTTCCCGCTGTTGCACCTGCGATGCGCTGCATGCAGGTTGGCCCGATCGTGTCCCCCACCATTGCGCCGTGCCACTACGTGGTCGAGCGTATCGGCAGGCGGATCATCCAGCCCGCATATCCAGCAGCGATAGCCTTCCTCGGTCAGCACCAGCAGGCGCATGAGGCGCCAGCCCCTGGGCTCTCGGAAGGTGCTCACGGCCACGCGTAGCTGGCCTGGCGGAAGGGCACCGCTCGGTCGATCGCATCGTCATCGAACCAGAACGCGCCATGCGCGAGGAAGCGCCGGCCATGCCATCGCCCGGTGGGTGAGGCGTAGAACAACTCGGCGTCAAACGCCTTGTCAACGCGCCAATGCTCCGCGCTGCCGGTCGGCTGCTTGTAAAGCACCGCTCCGACGCGAATACGCACAATCTTGGGCCTCTGGTGCTTGACCTGGCTGAAGTCCACTTCTGCATCCTCCTCGGCGTCGATCAACGTAGCGTGCCCCAGCAGGTACGGCTCGATATCAAAGCGCACGTCGCGGTCCTCGGCCTCGATATGGGTATGCCCGGGCATGGCCTTGCCGCCCACCTGGGCGCCGGTATTGCCGGTGCGCCCCACCCAGGTGGCGCCGGCCGCGTCCGTGTCCTGCCATGGGCCCCAGGTCGTGAATCCGGGCGGCAGTAGCTCGTCCGCTACGGGAAGCGTCACGCTCAGGTGCCATAGCTGAATCAGCAGGTCGTGGCCAAAGTCTATTTCGACGCCCAGCGCATCGGTCGCCAGCGGCAGCTGCACGCTGTAGTTCCGCAGCCCGCGGGCGCGGATCGCCCCGCGCGGCGCCAGTACCGGATCGCCCAGGCGCAGGTTGCCCACGTCGGTCGCGCGGTGGATGCCGCCATTCACCAGGTCGATGCCTAGGTACTGGCCGGTCACCGCATAGTCGGTGTTCCCGGGTGGCCGCACCCAGCCCACCTCATGCACCGGCCGATCGAATAGTGCCAGCGCCGTCGTCACACGGGGCCCCTGCTATGTCTGCAGGACTTGCCGGCGCCCCTATCCTCGGAGCGGTGGAGCGGCGATACGACTACGCGGTGTTCAGAGATGATCGGTACGTCACGAACGCCATGCTCACCAAGGGCGAGGCGACGGCGATGGAGAAGATGGCGGGCCAGTTTCTCCTGCCGCTGCCCCTTTTCCATGTCCGTGGTCATGCGGCGGCCCCTGGGGCTTCTGGTCGCAACGGCTCACAAACGGTGCAGTCGGGATGCGACCCATCATGGAGTCCGGGCTTGGGCTTCCAAGCCATGAAGCCGCCGCCGTTCGGTCGCGCTTTCGATGCGTTCGCACCATTGCTCGTCTTTTCTATGCTCGTCTCGTCTCGTCTAGGCATTGCGGTCGCATTGCGTTCGCTTTGCCATCGGACTGCGGCACCAATGCGACCGGATGACGCTCTACGCTCACGTTCGGCCTGCAATCCCTTGATGACGTAGCGATTGCCAGGACGTTCCTCGATGAGCCCGGAGTCGATGAGCAAGGTAACTGCCGAGTTTCTCCGGGGCATCGGTGCCGAAGCGGGCCACATGGCGTCCGCAATCAGCAACATTCGCAGCCAGGCGGCGAGGGCTGCGTCATTGCCGTAGACGCGGGCGAACTTGGGATCATCCACGAGGTCCTGGTAGACGCGGGAGTAGGTGCGCGCTGTCATGCGGCCTCGACGCCGCGGTTGGCTATCAGCTCAGCTGCTCGCAGCAGGAGCGCCACCTCCAGCTGCTGTACGGCGCGCGCCGCCTCATCCAGGTCGCGCAGCGTCAGCGATCGCATATCGGCCTTCACGCGCTCGGCGGCTGCCGTCAGCTGCTCGACGTGGCGGTGGTGGATGACTCGGCCAGTCGCGTAGGTCATGCAGGCACCGGCTCCTTCTCGTATCGGGCGGTTAGCTGGTCAAGTAGCTGTTGCAGCTGGGCGGGCGTGGCTTCACCGCGCTGTATGCCGATGCCGCGTGCCATGGCATCCACCAGGCTCTCCTTCAGCTGGTGGCGGGCCATCAGCTCCGCGATCGCCTGCTGTACCGCTCCGATTGCGCCTGCCTGCTCGGGACTGATTTGACCGGCGACCACCATGCTGACCGGCCCATCGGCCACGTGGTCACCCTCGTCCAGCTCCAGCGCATCCTCGGTGCCGTAGCCGGCCAATGCCAGCGCCCGGGCAACGGCGCCCGTTTCGGCCTTCTCCACGAAGTCACGGAATCCGGTACGGGTTTCGCTCTTATGGCCCACCGCCACCAGCACGCCGGATGGGTCGCGCACCTCGGCCCGCGCGACGGCCACGCCGCCCTCCCAGTCGAGGTGCAGGTAGGACACGTCGAGCGACCAGTCCGGATGCTCGCCACGAAACCATTGCACGCGCCGGCGGGCCGGCAGGTAACGGCGCCCCTGCAGGGTGATGTAGTCGGCATCGCTGGGCGTGTACGGCTCAGCCACGTCGCACCTCGGCGGCGCGGTAGGCGGCGCAGTCGCAGGCGCGGCACGGAAACACGCCGGGCTGCTCGCGCTCCAAATGACGCTCGACCTGGTGGCCGCACGCGCAGGCCTGAAACGTAGCGCGCACGCTCAGCGGGCCCAGCCGGCGCAGGTTGCCGCGCTCCATGTGCATGATCAGCTCGTCCCGGGCCTTGCGCAGCGCGCGGTTGATGCGCAGCTGAACGGCGTACAGCACCGCGTACAGCGCGGCCCGATCGTTTGGCGTGGTAGCGGGATCGGCCAGCTGGGCCATCGCAGCGTCAGCCGGCGGCGCTCCTCACGGGTGAGGCGCAGGCCGCGGCGGGTGTAGCGGCCGATCAGCTCCTCGCGGACAGGCTCCCAGCGCGGT
>CAZNHI010000276.1:0-4159 GCA_964572535.1 uncultured Dehalococcoidia bacterium | reverse complement strand
GGATGCCGGAAAGCTCCTCCATCCGGTGGTTGGAGATCAGGATGGTCTTGCCCGAGCCGTGGAGCTCTTCAATCAGGTGGGAGAGCAGGTCCTCGCGCACCGATTTGATCTCGCTGCCCGTAAGCGCAATCCCGGCCTCAACGCGGTCAATGATCTCGTAGTCGTGCAGCGCGCGACGGTTCACCGCCACGTTCTTGTAGTCCGGCGCCTCTTTGGAGGCATTGCGTTGCTTTACCACGAATTGATTCTACTGGCCCTCACCGATGGGGCAGTGTAAATGACATAACGAATCGTCAGAATCCACCGCAACACCTTTGTCGCCGCCTTCAGCGGGCGTTTGGGGGCAGCGCCGCCATCGGCTAAGGAACTCGCGCTTGGCCCTGCAGCACGTCGACTGCCTTCAGCAGCTGCGGGTCCAGCCGCTGGTCGATCTCGTCGTCCGTCGGGATCACCTGGATGTCTGGGAAGATACCGACCTTATTGATCAGCGTGCCGCTCGGCGTCAGCCACTCCGCGATCGTCACGTAGAGGGCGCCGCCGTCGCTCAGCTCGCGCGGGCTGTTCACGGTGCCCTTGCCGAAGCTCGTCTCGCCGATGAGCGTCGCCCGGTTGTTCTCGCGCAGGGCTGCCGCCAGCACCTCCGAAGCGCTGGCGCTGAACCGGTTCTGCAGGATAACGATCGGCATGTCCGGGATGATTTGCCCGCGCTTCGCGACAAAGCTGGTTTCCTTACCGTCAGCATCGCGTTCGGTCAGGATCGTGCCTTCGTCCAGGAATAGGTCAGCCATGCTCACCGTCGTGTCCAGCAGGCCGCCGCCGTTGTAGCGCAGGTCGATGATTAGCGCTCTGATGTTCTTGCTGGTTATCTGCTCGCGGATCGCGCCCTCGAGTTCCTGCGCCGTACGTCGGGAGAACTCCTGGATCTGCACGTAGCCGATGTTCGATACCTCTTGGCCGGACGAGTTACGCAGCACTCCGCCCGGCGGCACGATCTGCACGCTATCTACCTGCACCGTGGCCCGCGTGATCGTGTAGTCTTCGACTTTCCCGTCGGCGTGGCGAATCTTGATCTTGACCGGCGTCCCGCGGGGGCCGCGGATGCGCAGCACCGCCTTCTCCACCGTCCAGCCCGTCGTCTCCTCGCCGTCGACCTGCAGAATCGCGTCGCCTGACACCAACCCCGCCTTCTCGGCCGGCGTGTCCTTAATCGGCGCCACGATCACGATGTCGCTGCCTTGCTGTGCCACAGTCGCGCCGATGCCTTCGAAGGAACCCGTGAGTGTCGTGCTGGTCTGGTAGTCTTCCGGCGTGACATAAAACGTGCCGGTGTCGTTGAGAATACCCAGCATGCCGTTGACCGCCGCTTCGAACAGCGTCTGGTCGTCCAGGTTCTCGGGCCTTACATAATAACGGTCAAGTAGAGAACGGATCTCGTTGAGCACCCGATAATCGAAATCGCCCGGCTCGCTGGTTACGACGCGCCTGGTCTCCGACTTCGTCTCACGTCCCGCCACGAACGCGCCGATTCCGACAATTGCCAGGACGAGAATGACCGCCAGCCCCAGGAGGACCCTGGTCATCCTGTCCCCGGACTTTATTGCGGGCTCTTCCACCACTTCCATACCCCCGGTAATCTCGCTCAAAGTCTAGCATGCACTACGTGGCCGAGGCATGAATAGTTCTCGGCACGCGTCGCGACGGTCCAAAGCTATTCCCGAGCCTAATCACACTACATAACTTATATAGTGCGAAGATGTGTTATCGCCAGGCACGGCCTGCCCAAGCCGATGCCTCGCGCAACCAGCGCCAGAACCGCTACAGTTGTCACCGCCTTCGACGCCACGGAACCGTGTAAGGAGTCAAAGTCATGATCCTCGTTACTGGTGGCATGGGATTTATCGGTGTTCACGTCGTCAGGAGCCTGCTGGACGCCGGCGAGGACGTCGTCCTCACCTGGAACCGCTCGTGGCGCGTCCCAGACTTCTGGGAGGCAGAGCTCGGGAAGCGTGTCATCGCGGAGAAGGTCGATGTCGCCAACCCGCACGAGGTCATCGGCGTCGCCCTGCGCCACAAGGTCAAAGGCATCATCCACTGCGCGGCGCCCGGCCTCGGTCAAAGTACGCCCACCCAGGATTACGCCGTGAACATGCAGGGCTTGGTCAACGCCATCGAGGCCGCCCGGGCCGCCGAGGTCCGCCGTTTCACGTACCTCGGCTCTTCCACGGTTTACAACGGTCTCAAGGCCGGTCCCTACCGCGAGGATGCGCCCCTGCCGCTCGAGTCCCGTAATGCCACCGAGGCCTACAAGAAGGCAGGCGAGACCATCCTTATGCACTACGCGGAGCGTATCGGCCTCAGCGTCGCTACGATTCGGCCGCGACAAGTCTATGGCCCGATGTACTACTCGATGTCGAATCTGCCGAGTCGGTTATGTCATGCAGCTGTCAAGGGAGCCCTGCCCGACTACGGCCCCGCCGGGGTTCCCTTCGCCGCCGACACCGGCGACTTCACCAGCGTCCGCGACGTCGCGGAGATCACCGCCATCGTCCACCAGGCTGAGAAGCTACAGCACCGCGCCTACAACATGGGCGGCGGCCGCGCCTTCGAGATGCAGGAGCTCGCCGAAGCCGTCATGGCCGCAGCACCCGAGGCCCGCATCGAGCTCCAGCCCGGCGAAAACCCCAACGGCAGCCCGGCCGGCAACTTCCTGGACCTCACGCGCGTCAAGGATGAATTCGGCTACACCCCTCGCTACCCCATCGCCGAAAAAGGCATCGCCGACTACGTCGCCTGGCTGCGCACCCACCCCCAGTAACCGCCACCGCGCCCTGGACCACTCTGCGCTCACGTCGAAGAAGATCACGCGATGCCCTAGTCACGGCAGCGTCAGTGAGGCTTCACGCCCGGAGCAGACACAAACCGTCCCGTCCTCCGTCGCGGCAGGCCCGTGTTCCTTTTAGAGTCCGTAGTGTGCTGTTGCCCAGGCCTCGGCCGCGTTATCGATTCTCAGCACCTGGTGCGTGCTGATCGTGTAGACGTCGCGCAGACAGCGCTCCATCGGATGCCCCGTCACCGTTGCCGATGTCCCCGCCGCCGTGAAGGCCTGTTTCACCGCCTGCACGCTCAGCTCGATTACGCGCGTCTGGCGCAGTGTCACCTCGGCGATCTCCTCGCGCGTCAGCTTGCGGCCCCTCGCCTTGCACTCCCGGCTCAGCGCCATCAGCCGCTCAGACTCCGAAAGCAGCAGCGACTTCGCGGCGTCCGCCAGTGTCTTTGCCTCAGCCAGCCGACGCCGGAAGCTCGGCAACGTCATCTGCATCTGCGGCGTTTCGCCGCCACCGCCACCCCGCGACCGCACCGGCTTGGTGCGGCCCATCTCCTCCAGCACGTCCACCGCCTGCATCGCGCCACCCACCGCCGCGCCTGTCACCTCAATCGAGATGAACGCGAACAGAGGCGTACTGTACAGCGGGTTTTCGTGCACCTTGGACCCCGGCGTGTCCTGCGCGTCGACGTCCGCCAGAGCGACCGTCCGGCGCTCCGGCACAAACGTCTGGTCGATGACCACGGTCTTGCTGCCGGTGCCCTTCATACCCAGGACCTGCCAGTCGTCCTCGATCCGTCCTTCGGCCGCCGGCACGATGAACGTCACGCCCACGGGCGGCGACCCGTCCTCTGTTTCAACCAGAGCGCCACAGCCGTACCAGTTCGCCACGTCGCAGCCGGACTGGTAGACCCAGCGGCCGCTCAACTGGTAGCCGCCCTCAACCTTGCGTGCGCCGCCTCCGCGACCGAATATGCCCGTCGGCAGCAGCGCCACGCCCTCATCTCCGAAAATCTCCTGCTGGCCCTCCTCCGGGAACTGCGTCACCCACCAGGCGTGACCGGCGAGTATCCCCAGCGTCCATGCCGAAGACACGCAGCCGCGCCCGATCTCGACCAGCACCTCTTCGAGAACCTCGAGCCCCATCTCAAAGCCGCCGAAGCGCTTCGGCTGGCAGATGCGGAACAACCCCGCTCGCTGAAAGTCAGCGAAGCTCTCAGGCAGCAGACGGCGCGCCTCCTCCGTCGCGGCCGCCCGCTCGCGCAGCACCGGGCTCAGCTCACGCGCCCGCCGCGCCAGCTCCTCGCGCGTTATCGTCTCAGCCTCGCGATGCGT
>CAZNHI010000275.1:0-4166 GCA_964572535.1 uncultured Dehalococcoidia bacterium | reverse complement strand
GACGCCGGTCTTGTCGAAGAGGTTGCTGACGTGGCGCCGCACCGTGTTCAGGCTGATCACCAGCTCGTCCGCGATCTGCTGGTTGCTCTTCCCCGCGGCGACGAGCCTCAGCACCTCCACCTCGCGGGACGAGAGGCCGCTCGGTGCGGCGTCGCCCGGGGATCGCGGCTCTCCCGGTAGCTCCGCCAGGAAGCTTTCGATTGCGCGCATGCCACTCTCCGCATCGCCGTAAGGCCCCGCTCCCGCTTCGATCAGGGCCATACGAGCATTGGCAAGCTGGGCTACCTTCATCGATTCTTCAGCGCGCAGCTGGCCATAGCCGCGGGGGTGCAGCACGAGCACAGGCATCCTTAGGTTCGGCAACGCGTCCTGTAGGTCGATATCGAAGAAAGATCGCGTCGCGACTTCCCAGTCTTCCCGTGATACCGACTGCTTCCAGATTTCGATGACGTCCTGTGTGACCTCTGCCGATCGCTCTCGCGGCACCATGTTGTAGAGGAACGTCTCCCAGTCCTGGCCCGGAAGGATTTCGTAGAGCGCTGGCGCCGACCAGGATGCGCGAGAGATACCGCAAGACACAAGGATGAGAGCGGCAACGCGTTCGGGATGTTCCAGGGCGTAACGAATCACGACGGGTGCCCGGATATGGCCGCCGTAGAGGACGAAACGCTCGAGTTGTAGTCGCCCGACAACGGCATCGAGGTCTCGCTGGTAATCTTCGGCCAGATGCGCGTCCGCGAGCCCTCGCGTCGACATGCCCGTCCCGCGCGGGTCGTACTGGATCAGCCGGAATCGCTGGGCTAAAGCTTCCAACCAGTCACTGAAGGAGGTTGGGGGGAGTCGCCAGAGCAGCTGGATGTGATTGAAGCTGATCGGCCCCATGAGGAAAGGCACGCCCTCGCCGCTGACGCCGTACGCAATGTTGTAGCCGTCGCTGGTCGTGACGTATTGAACTGGCGGTGCGTCCATCGTGGGCGCCATTCTACGTCCTTCGACGGGCTCACGATGCCTTACGTGCTCCGGCGAAAGATCTGTTGAAGTCCTAGCCGCCCCTGAGCTCCGCGCCGAACTCGTGCTCCAGCCGGCGCATGATGCGCCTGCGCGCGTCGGCGACCTCCTGGTCGGTCAGCGTCTTGTCCAGCGCCTGGAAGTGCACCGCATAGGCCAGCGAGCGCTTGCCCTCCGCCAGCGGCGGGCCCTCGTAGACATCGAACAGCGTTGCCTGCGTGACGAGGGCGCTGGAGGCGATTGCGTCCGTGACGCGCGCGGCGGCGACGGCGGCGTCTACCAGCAACGCCAGGTCTTGGATCACGGCCGGGAAGCGCGACGCCGGCTGGTGGCGCACCTGCGTCTTGACCGCGGGCAACAGCTTCTCCACGTCCACCTCGAACAGAAACACCGGCACGTCGATCTCGAACTGGGCGGCGACCTGCGGGTGCACCTGCCCGATGACGCCCGCGCGCTCGTTGCCTGCCAGGATCGAGGCCGTGCGGCCGCGCAACAGCGCATATTCGTCGGCGGCCTCGAAGGCAACCGTCGCCCCCGCGCGCTCTAGCATCTCTTCCAGCAAGCCCTTGGCGTCGTAAAAGTCGATCGGCTCCGGCGTCGGCTCCCCCCAGCGTCCCAGTCGCACGCCCGCTATCGCCCCTACGATCAGCTCTCGTTCCTGGGGCAGGTCGTCGGGCCGCGTCAGGTAAGCGCGCGCTGCTTCGTAGAGGGCGACGGTACCGCGTTCGCGCCGCAGGTTGGCGGCGACTGCCTGGAGGACGCTCCCCCGCAGCGAAGTGCGCATCACGGACTGCTCGGAGTTGAGCGGGTTCTGGACCTGCAGCGGCGGGTGGACCTCCAGGGCCTCCGGCGGCTGCACGCGCAGCAGCGTCTCGGTGGAGGTCAGCGGGTAGGTGATCACCTCCTGCAGCCCGGCGGCCGCCGCGGCGTCGCGCAGGCGTTCGCGCAGGTCGCGTATCGGGTCGGAGTAAGGCTCCGGGATGGCGCCGGCCAGAGCGTGCGACTCCAGGCGGTCGTAGCCGACCACGCGCGCCAGCTCCTCCACGACCTCGTCAGGCTGGGTTACGTCCGTGCGCCAGTAGGGAGCGCGCACCACGTAGCGGTCCGGTGGCACCCAGCGGCAGCCGAAGCCCAGCTCCGTGAGCGCGCTGCGCACCTGCGTTGTGCTCAGGTCGACGCCCAGCACCTGCTCGATGCGGCCACGCGTGACCACAACGCGCGTATCGGCGCGCTTCGCCGGGTAGATGTCTACCAAGCCCTTGGCGGCGCGGCCACCCGTCAGTTCAACCAGCAGCTGCATGGCGCGACGCGCAGCCGCGACAGCCAGCTCCGGATGCAGGCCCTTCTCGAACCGGATCGATGCCTCCGTGCGCAGGTTGAGGGCGCCGCTGGTGCGCCGGACGCTGATCGCGTCGAAGTTCGCCGCCTCCAACAGGATGGTGGTGGTCCCCTGCCCTACTTCGCTCTCCAGGCCGCCCATCACGCCCGCGATGGCGACAGGCCGGTTGGCGTCCGCGATCACCAGCATGTCCGGCGTCAGCTCGCGGTCAACGGCGTCGATGGTCTGAATGCGCTCGCCGCGCCGGGCACGGCGCACGACGATGCGCCCGCCACCCAGCTTGCGAAAGTCGAAGGCATGCAGCGGCTGGCCGGTCTCCAGCATCACGTAGTTCGTTATGTCGACGATGTTGTTGATCGGGCGCATCCCTGCCGCCAGCAGGCGCTCCTGCATCCAGTCCGGCGAAGGCCCAACCTTGACGCGCTCAACGATGCCGGCCAGGTAGCGCGAACACAGATCCTTGTCTTCGATCGTCACGGAGGTGCGCGACGACGCGGCGTTCGTCCCCGCCTCAACGTAGGTGCGGTCCGGCTCCTTGACCTTGACGTGCGTCTGAGCCGCCACCTCCCAGGCCACGCCGAGCATCGACATGTGGTCCGGACGGTTCGGCGTCACTTCGATCTCGAGAATCGTGTCGCCGTAATAATCGCGCAGCGGCTGGCCAACCGGCGCGTCTTCCGGCAGCTCCAGGATGCCCTCGTGCGCGTCCGAGAGGCCAAGCTCTTTCTCGGAGCAGACCATGCCCATTGAGTCGACGCCGCGTATCTTCGCTGCCTTGAGCACAGCCCACTCGCCGCTGTGGCCGTCGCGCAGACGGGCGCCGACCGGCGCGTACGCAACCTTGAGGCCAACCTCAACGTTCGGCGCGCCACAGACGACCGTTGGCTCGTCCTCGGCGGCGATGTCGATGGTAACGAGGCGCAGGCGGTCGGCGTTGGGGTGCTGCGCCACCTCGAGGACCTTCGCCACGCGCACGCCGTCCCACTCGTCGCCGCGCGCGATCAGGCGCTCGACCTTGACGCCGCAGATGCTCAGGCGCTCGGCCAACTCCTTGGGCGGGAGGGTCAGCGGGACGTACTCAGATAACCACTTCAGCGATATAAGCATGGCTGGAGACTAGAACTGCCGCAGAAATCGCAGGTCGTTGGCGTAGAAGTGACGGATGTCGTCGATGCCGTGACGCAGCATGGCGATGCGCTCGACGCCGAAGCCCGCCGCGAAGCCCGTGTAGCGGTCGGCGTCGTAGCCGGCGTTTTCGATGATCTCCCGGTGCACCATGCCGGCGCCGCAAATCTCCAGCCAGCCCTCGTTGCCGCAGGAACGGCAGCCCTCACCGCCGCACAGGTCGCACTGGATATCAACCTCCGCTCCCGGTTCGACGAAGGGGAAGTAGTGGCAGCGAAAGCGCACGGCCCGGTCGCGGCCGAAGAGGGCCTGCGCCAGCTGCGTCAGCGTGCCCTTCATGTGCGCCATGTTGATGCCTTCGTCCACTGCCAGCAGCTCAATCTGGTTGAACATCCACTCGTGCGTGGCGTCCGTGGCCTCGTAACGGTAGACGCGTCCCGGCACGGCGACGCGGATCGGCGGCTGGTGCGACTCCATGAAACGGATCTGGTTGGGAGAGGTCTGCGTGCGCAGCAGCACCCGGCGCGCGCCCGCTCTGTGCTCCAGCCAGAACGTATCCTGCGTATCGCGCGAGGGATGGTGCTCCGGAATACGCAGCGCGTCGAAGTTGTAGTACTCCCACTCGACCTCCGGGCCTTCGACGATCTGGAAGCCCATTGCGCCAAGCGCTGAAAGCACGTCGCGAATCGTCTGC
>CAZNHI010000274.1:0-4169 GCA_964572535.1 uncultured Dehalococcoidia bacterium | reverse complement strand
ACCGCATGGTGTCGATAAACTCGGCGATCGAGGTGGACCTGACCGGCCAGGTCTGCGCCGACAGCATCGGCCACATGCTGTACAGCGGCATCGGCGGGCAGCTGGATTTTATCCGCGGTGCGGCGCGCTCTCGAGGCGGCAAGGCGATTATCGCGCTGCCGTCCACGGCGAAGGGCGGCGAGGTTTCGCGCATCGTGGCGGAGCTGCGTCCGGGCGCCGGCGTGGTGACAACCCGCGGCGACGTGCACCACGTGATCACGGAGTACGGTGTGGCGGACCTGCACGGACGGACGCTGCGCGACAGGGCGAAGGCGCTGATCGAGATAGCGCACCCTCAGTTTCGAGAAAGACTGACTGCTGCCGCGCGTGGGTTGAACCTGCTGTGAACGGCCGAGAAGACATCGGCCGTGTCGACCCGCTGCTCCCCAGGGAGATGGCGTTGAGGGCGGAAGAAGCCGGCGAGGTCAAGGCAAAGCTGCCGTGGCCGGACCTGGTAGCGCTATCGGTGCTGGCCGGTGCGTTCATTGCGCTGGGGGCTGCATTCTTCACGACCGTGACGACCGAAACCGGCCTCGGCTACGGCCCGACGCGGCTGCTCGGCGGCGTCGCGTTCAGTCTGGGCCTGGTCCTGGTCGTGATCGCGGGCGCTGAGCTGTTCACCGGCAACAACCTCATGGTTATGGCGTGGGCTGGACGCCGGATCAGCACTGCGCTCCTGCTGCGGGCCTGGGGCATCGTCTACCTCGGTAACCTGGCGGGCGCTCTGGCGACTGCGTTGCTCGTCTTCGTCTCGGGGCAGTGGCGCTTTGCGGACAATGCCGTCGGCGCCAACGCGCTAGGCATCGCCAACGCAAAGGTAAACCTGGATTTTACGGAGGCGTTCTTCCTGGGCGTGCTCTGCAATGGGCTGGTCTGCCTCGCCGTTTGGCTGACTTATAGCGCACGCAGCAACCTGGACAAAGCGCTGGCTGTGGTCTTTCCGATCACGGCGTTTGTGGCGAGCGGCTACGAGCACAGCATCGCTAACATGTACTTCATCGCGCTGGGCCTGTTGCTCAAGCCGCAGGATTCGGTGTTGGCGGCCGGGGGCGTCGAGGCGTCACAGGTGGCGGACCTGGACGCGGCGCACTTCCTCTTCGCCAACCTGTTGCCAGTTACGGCGGGCAACCTGGTGGGTGGCGGGCTGCTGGTAGGCGCCGTCTACTGGTTCGTCTACCGCAGAGGCGCCCGCCAGAGTCAGTAGCGCAGCTTTGCTGCCAGACCGCCGTAGGGCGCGAGCAGCGCTTCCGCCTCGTCGTGCGCAATCTCAACCGGGGCGTTGGTCTGCCCCGCTAGTTGGACCGCCAGGTCACCGTTGGGCGAGTTGTATGCACCGGCCGCGACCACCAGCGAGTGCACCCGCCCTTCGCGCAGCGTCTGCAGCGTCTCGTCGACGCCCAGCGCCGCCTGGCCGCCCGCGAGGGCTGTATCGATGAGCGACTGCACCATTGCGCGTTCCTGAGCCCTCTCGGCCGCGTTGATCTGCGGCAGGGCCTTGTCTACGACCTCGGCGTCCGTGGCGAACATCTCCGCCCGGAAGGTCCCGGCGAGCTTGCCTTTCAGGCCAGGCGTGAGTGCCGAAGTAAGGGCGTGCGTCGTCTCGTCCGTGCCGCCCAGCACGAGGTACTGGAACGGCTCGTCGCGTTCGTGCTGCGTCAGCGTGTCCACTATGCGCTTGTTGAAGGTCTCGATATGGCTCTGGCGGTCGTTTTCGTAGCGGAAGGCGGACCAGCCGCCCTGGCGCTGGCGTCCGGGCACATCGCTGGTCAGACGCGCGCTACTCTCGAATTCGCCCAGCTTCACGTTGATAAACCGCGCCTCCTTGTGGTCAGCCAGAACGGCGACGGCGGGCGGGAAGTCTTCGAGCAGCGCGTCCAGGGGCGTGAGGTAAGGCTGCGGGCCAAAGCGGGCGAGGGGCGGCACGGGTAGCTGCAGGCGAAGCGTTGCCCAGATGCCGGCAGGGGTACCGCTGAAGATGGCCAGGGTGGCCCCATGCGGTGTGTACTCGTCGCGGACGTAGGCCAACGCCCGCTGCGATTCCTCGTCGATGCGGGCGCCGAGGCTAGCGTCCGCGGCTTCGGGGAGCTGCTTCAGCAGGTCCATGAGGCGCGGCGCGTGGCCGTGGGTGATGCCGCGTCCGGGTTCGATTGGCAGGTAAACGCTGAGAATGCCCCGGGCGTCGGAGACGCCGCGCAGGGACTGAATTGTCTGGAGGTCGTCCGGGTCGAGTTTCATGCTTGCTCTCCTTTTGACCAGATTAACCCAGAAGGCGGCGCCAGTAAGCTGCCAAATGACGCGGCCGGGGGAGCCGTTCGGCTCGTATCGCGCTAAGGGAGCACCTGGGTGCCGGCGTTGCCTTCGAGCATCGCCGCGGCGTCCGAGAGCGCGCCGATCACCGCACGCCCGCCGGTGCGTTCGACGAAGCGGCAGGCGGCCTCGACCTTCGGCCCCATCGAGCCCTCCGGTAAGCGCAGTGCCCGCAACTCCGAGACGGTAGCCTGGCGAATCTCCTGTGCCAGAGGTGTGTTCCAGTCGTGTACGACGGCGCTAACGTCGGTGAGGAGCAGCAAGACGTCGGCCTGGATGTTCTCTGCCAATAGAGCCGACGTCCGGTCCTTGTCGACGACCCCGTCGATGCTGAGCAGCTCGCCGTCCGGCTGCCTCACGAGAGGCACGCCGCCGCCGCCAGCGCAGATCAGCAGTACGTCCGCCTCTGTCAAGGCGCGGATCGCCTTTAGCTCCAGGATCTCTTGCGGCGCCGGAGACGCCACGACCCTGCGGTAGCCGTCGCCATCCTGCGTGATGCTCCAGCCACGCAGGATGGCCAGCGCGCGCGCAACCGTCTCGCGGTAGACGGGGCCCACGGGCTTGGTGGGGCGCTTGAGTCCGGGGTCGGCGGGATCTATGAGCACGGAGGTGAGCAGCGTGGCGACGCACTTATCAGGCAACCGGCTGCGCAACGCCTGCTCCAGCAGGAAGCCGATCATGCCCTGGCTCTCCGCACCGAGCACGCCCAGGCCGTAGGGCGGCACCTCCTCGTAGGCCTCGCTCTCCAGCGCCAGCAGGCCCACCTGGGGCCCGTTGCCGTGAGTGACGATTGCCTGGTGCTGCGCTGCGACCTGCGCGACGGCCTCGGCGGCGACCTTGACATTGCGGCGCTGCACGGCCTCGGTCAGAGGCTCGCCGCGACGCAGCAGTGCGTTACCGCCGAGGGCCATCACAACTTTCATTCGCCTGTCACTCAACCCCGTAGTGAAGCTAAACGGCTACCGATGCCGGGAGAAGGGCCAGGAAATCCTGCAGGACGGTTGACAGCTTCGGCTCGCCCAGCTCTTCAACCTCGTAGTGGACGCGGACGGAGGGCTTGTCGAAGTGCAGCAGACGGCTGAGGTCGACAGGACTCGCCACGACCACCGTGTCGCAGGGAACGGCGTCGATCGTACGCTTGAGGTCGTTCATCTGCTCCTCGCTGTAACCCATGGCGGGCAGGATTGGGCCCATGTGCGGGAATGCCTTGTAGAGCGGGCCGATGCTGCCGACGGCGTAGGGCCGAGGGTCGATCAGCTCCGCTGCGCCGAAGCGCTTGGCGGCCAAGTAGCCGGCGCCGTAGCTCATGCCGCCGTGGGAGAGCGTGGGACCGTCCTCGATGACGAGGACGCGCTTGCCACGAATCGCCATGGGGTTCGCGACGGTGATGGGCATCGCGGTTTCGATGATGATGGCGTCCGGGTTGGTGAGGCGGACAGTGTCGCGTACCTGCCAGACGTCCTCGATGTTCGCCGTGTCGACCTTGGTCAGGATCACGACGTCGGCGCGCAGGAGGTTTGGCTCGCCCGGGTAGTAGGTGGTCTCGTGGCCAGGACGGTGCGGGTCCGCCAGGACGATCTCGAGGTTGGGCTTGAAGAAAGGCAGGTCGTTGTTGCCGCCGTCCCAGATGATGACGTCAGCCTCGGACTCGGCACGGCGCAGGATGCGTTCGTAGTCCACGCCCGCGAACACGAGGTCGCCGGCCTCGATGTGCGGTTCGTACTCCTCGCGCTCCTCGATGGTGCAGTCCGCGCGCGCCATGTCGTCCAGGCTGGCAAAGCGCTGTACGGCCTGCTTCGCCAGGTCGCCGTAGGGCATCGGGT
>CAZNHI010000273.1:0-4170 GCA_964572535.1 uncultured Dehalococcoidia bacterium | reverse complement strand
TACAGGTACGCGGCGCTGATCAGGTACCACATCGAGATGGAGCGCGAGGCGAGAAAGACGGCGGGCTAGAGCCAGCCGCGGTCGGGTTCGAGGCCGAGGAGGTAGCGGCCGACGCGCTCGTAGTGGTCGTCGCGGGCCTGAATGTGCTGCGTGACGGCGTGCATGTCGCGGAAGCGGCGCTCGAAGGCCTTGTCGGTGAAGATCGCGGTGGAGCCCGCCAGGCGGTAGGCCGTGTCTACTACATCGGCGCAGTGCTGCATGACGTAGGTGGTCGCGAGGCGCAGGTTGATGCGCGACTCGAGGTCGAACTCGCGGGTTCTGCCGACGGTCTCCCAACACTCGTCGGCGGTACGGTGCAGGAAGGCTCGGGCGGCGCGCCAGGCGCCTTCGGCCTCGGCGAGGCGCATCTGGGCAAACTGCTGGCCGCTGAGGGGGCCCGATATGCCGCGCGGTGACTTGCTCATCGCCAGGTCTCGGAAGGCGTCGAGGGCGCCGCGGGCGATGCCCAGAGCGACGGACGCGAAGCCGGTGGCGAAGATGTTGGTGGTGCCGAAGAGGTAGAGCGTCCCCGGCTCCAGCGGTTCGCTAAGTGCGGCGCGGTGGTCCGGCACGAAGAGGCCGGTCACCGAATACGTGTCGCTGCCCGTGGCGCGCAGGCCGGAGACGTGCCAGACGTCCTCGATGGTGATGTCGGCGGTGGGGAAGAAGAGCGTCACCTGCTCCGGGGAGCCGTCCGGGTTGAGTAGCGGAGCACCCTGCAGGTCGACCACTGGTGCGTTGTGGGCGCCGGTATAGACGGCGTGGTGGATACCGCTGGCAGTGACCCAGCGCCCGGAGACGCGGTAGCCGCCCGGTACCCTGGTGGCGGTTGAGGGGCCGTTGCCCCAGGAGACAACCATGTCCGGGAAGCCGAAGACCTCGCGCAGGCCTTCCGGCGGCAGCCAACCGGCCATGCGGCAGATGCCGCTGTTCTGCGATACGGTCCAGGCGACGCTGCCGTCAGACTTCGCCAGCTCTTCGATGATCTCTGAGAATTCGCGCAGGTTCAGCTCGGCGCCGCCGGCCGAGCGCGGCACGAGCATGCGGTAGAGGCCGGCGCCCTTGATCGAGGTAACCAGCGAATCGGGCAGGCGCCGGTCGACATCGAAGCGCTCAGACGCCGCTTCGATTTGCGGCGCCAGGGCACGCGCGGCCTCGAGCAGCGCTGCGTGGGTGTACGGGCCTGCGTCCAAGCCTGCCTCCATCGCGGGTCATACTCCCCTTTAGCGGCAAAGCGCGTCAACTGCGCGGCGGTTTGCAGGTGGCGGTTGAATGGTGATAATGCAGTCTCAGACGATGGCTGATTCGAAGACGAAAGTTCCCTACCAGACGCTAAAAGAGGCGTTAGAAATCGCGCGGAGCCTGGCGCCGAAGCTGGCAGAGCGCGTGCCGCAGGCCGAGACCGAGCGCCGCTTGCCCGCCGAAAACGTGCGCGAACTGCTGGACAGCGGCCTGATCGCGCTGGAGGTGCCGAAGCGCTACGGCGGCGCGGAGCTGAACCTCGACGCACTGATCGAGGTGACGGCGGCGCTGGCGGAGGGCTGCAGCTCCACGGGTTGGGTCTACGCGCTGTGGGCGTCGCACATGTGGCTGATCGGCCAGTACCCGGCGAAGGTCCAAGCAGAGGTATTCGGCAACCCGGACTCGCTGGTCTCGTCCGTGGTCAACACGGTCGGGATGCCGGAAGCGGTCGAGGGCGGCTTTCGCTGGACCGGGCGCGGTTTCTTCTCCAGCGGCGTCGACCACTGCAACTGGCTCACGGCGGCGATCGACCTGAAGCCCAGCGAGCCCCCCGGCGACCGGCGCTGGTTCCTGATCAAGCGCGGCGACTTCGAGATCGTGGACGACTGGGACACCGTGGGGCTCAAGGGTACCGGCAGCAAGACTATCGTGCTGGATAACGTGTTCATACCGGACGAGCGCGTGGTGCAGGCGAAGGAGCTGTCAGAAGGGCGTGGCGTGGGAGCCGGACTGCACGGTTCACCGCTGTACTGCGCCGCGATGGACTTCACGTTCAGCCTGCCGCTCGTGGGGCCGGAGCTAGGCATTGCGCGCGCGGCGGTCAGGGTCGCGGGGGAACGCATCCGCAAGCGTCTCGATTCCGGCAATGCGCGCCAGGTGGCGGAGCAGGCGGCGACGATCACGCGACTGGCGAAGGCGACAGCGGACGTCGACGCGGCGCGGGCGTTGCTGCTACACACGGCGCGACGCTTCTGCTACATGCCGGCCGCCCAGGCAACGCCACTGGACCGCGCCGAGTGCCGCCGCAATGTCGCTTATGGGACGCAGCTCTGCCGCGCGGCGGTGAACAGCGTCTTCGAGGCGTCAGGCGGCAGCGGCGTGTACAACACGGCTGAGCTGCAACGGCTGTGGCGGGACAGCAACGTGGCGGCGGCGCATCACGGGCTGATGTGGGACGTGCACGGGCTCGCCTACGGGCGCGAGGTGGCGGGGTTGCCGCCGATGAGGCAGGCGGCGCTGTAGGGTCTCCGTGCAGACGTGCAGACGTGCAGACGTGCAGACGGCTTCTTCCTGGAAGAAGGCAGACGGTCAGACGGCCGGGCTGTCAGGGCGTTTCGCGGTCTTTTGCGTAGACGGTGCGGTGCGAGATGGGCTGCCAGCCGGCTGGGTTGAGCCTGTAGACGCGCACGTAGCGAAAGACGAGGCGGCGGCCATCGGCGTAGACGACGTCAAGGTTGCCGCGCGTGACGCCGACGTCGCCGTGCACCTCTCCGGCGATCTCGCTGAGGTCGCGACGGGGTCTGCCTTCGCGCTTGACGATGGCGTCGATGAACTCTCGCTTGGCCTGCGAGGTGGCGTTGGAGTGTGTGTAGATGAAGTCGGGGGCGAGCAGCGACTCCAGGGTGGGGCCGTCACCCTGTGCCATCGCGGTGTCCATCCTGGGATCGAGCGCGATCAGCGTTGCGACGGCCTGAGTGTCAGCCTGGGGCATGTTGTGTCTCCTTCGCTGCGACATTCTAGACTCACGCCGGGCTGCTGCCCCACTAGCGCGGACTGCGTTAGACTTGGCTGCGCTAGTGGCACCCCGTCACCTGAGTAGAAGGGACCCTTGAAGTGAAGCGAAGCACCGACCGGATCATCGTCTCCCATGCCGGCGTCCTGCCGCGACCGAGCGACCTGCGGGAGATGATGGCGCCCGGACGCGAGGAAGAGTTCCACAAGCGCCTGACCGGCGCCGTCAAAGAGGTTGTCGACCAGCAGATCAAGGCCGGCTTCGACGTGATCAACGACGGCGAGTTCAGCAAGACGGGTGGGTTCTCCGGCTACCCGCGACAGCGCCTCAGCGGCCTGGAGCTGCGCGAGTTCAAGCCCGGCGAAGGCCCGCCGCCGCACGACGTGCAGGGTCGTGATCGCCGCGACTTCCCGGAGTTCGGCAAGCTGGGCTTTCCGGCGCGCGCGGGCGGCCCCGCCTCCCTGGGAAGCTTCAACCAGGGCCCTGGTGCAATCGGAGGAGGCGGGGGCACGCTCGCCGGGCCCGGCACCAGCGGCATTCGCGTGATGGTGTTCTGCACCGGCCCGATCAAGTACATCGGCCAGGAGTCCTACAAGGAAGATATCGCTAACCTCAAGGCTGCCATGCAGGGCGTGAGCGGCATAGAGGGCTACTTGCCCGCCGTCGCCCCGGGGACGATGGAGCACTGGCTGCGCAACGAGTACTACAAGACGGAAGAGGAGTTCCTCTACTCCATCGCCGACGCCATGGCGGAGGAGTACAAGGCGATTACAGACGCCGGCTTTGTCCTGCAGATCGACGACCCGGACCTGCCGGACGGCTGGCAGATGTACCCGGACATGACGCGAGAGGCGTACCACAAGTACGCCGACCTGCGCGTGGAGGCGCTGAACCACGCTCTGAAGGACGTGCCAAGGGAGCTGATCCGGTTTCACACCTGCTGGGGCAGCCAGCACGGTCCCCACATGGACGACATCGAGCTGAAGTACATCATCGACCTGATCTTCAAGATCAAGGCCGAGTGCTACTCGGTGGAGGCGGCGAACCCGCAGCACGACGCCGACTACCACGTCTTCGAAACGGTGAAGCTGCCGGACGGGGCCTCCTACATGCCGGGCGTCGTCAGCCACGTCTCGAACACGATCGAGCACCCGCAG
>CAZNHI010000272.1:0-4172 GCA_964572535.1 uncultured Dehalococcoidia bacterium | reverse complement strand
CCTGTTCCACGTACTCGGCGATCAAGTGCGGTATGACCTCGGTGTCGGTTTCGGAGCGAAATTCGTGACCGCGGGCGATCAGCTCGGCGCGCAGCTCGCGGTGGTTCTCGACGATGCCGTTGTGGATAACGACCACGTCGCCGTAGGTGTCGGTGTGCGGGTGGGCGTTGCCCTGGGTCGCCTTGCCGTGCGTCGCCCAGCGCGTGTGTCCGATGCCGGTGCCGCCGCTGGGCAGGGAGCCGTTGAGCTGCTTGCGCAGGTTGGCGAGCTTGCCGGAGTCCTTCGCGATGGTCAGGGTGCCGTTATCGTTGAGCACGGCGAGGCCGGCGCTGTCATAGCCCCGGTATTCGAGCTGCGCGAGGCCATCGAGGACGATGGCTGCCGCTTCATGCGGGCCCACGTAGCCAACGATTCCACACATGCGGTCCTCCAGACGTGGCAGGACATGCCGGGCAGACCTGGGTATTGACGCTGCTCAATACCACGCTGGTCAGCACAGCAAGGTGCGACGACGGCGACTAATGAGAGGAGCACTAGGGACTGTCAGAGAAAATCGCAACGCTGTCGCGATGCACACCGGAAGTAGCTTTGTCGGGAGCTTGCGCGCCCGTTTTGTCTACCCCGTTACGACTGTGCCTGCCGAGAGACCACCCGCCGAGTCTTTCGAAGAGTCTCTTCCTCGTCATCCGGTATTGAAAGCCGGGGAAAACCCCGGACCCCTGCTAAAGGGGCGCAGGGAGTGTCGTTTGGACTTCGTTGCAATCCGGAGAGAACCCCGGAACCCCTGCCAAGGGGCGCATGAAGCGTTGCTTCAATACCGGACCTGGCGCTTAACTAGGTTGACAGCCCTGAGTCATCCTCCCTTACGAGTTGCTAGGCGCGACTATAACACCACGTCAAGTAAATAGGGAGTTGGGGAAGGTTACGATTTTCTAACGAGATCGGGCCAACTCTTCTAAGCGGCCGACGACCTGGTCGATGACGAAATCCGGGGTTGACGCGCCTGCCGTGACGCCGACGCGTTCCTGGTTCGTGAGCCACTCGGGCTTGATCTCATCGGCTGTCTCGATGTGGTAGGTCTCGACGCCGCGCTCGCGTGCCACGACGCCGAGGTGGCGCGTGTTGGCGCTATCTCGGCCGCCGACCACGATCATCAGCGTCACCGTGTCGGCGAGGTGCATGGTGGCAGCCTGCTGCGCGGTTGTCGCATGGCAGAGCGTGTTCAGCACTCGCAGCTCAGAGATGCGGTCCATGTTGACCTCGAGCAGCTGCTTCACGAAGGAGGCGAAGCGCGCTTCGGTCTCAGTGGTCTGTGAGAGCACGCCGACACGCGAGGGAAAGTCGTCCGGGAGCGCCGCAACGTCGGCTTCTGAGGCGACGACCATGACGTGTCCGCTGGCCCAGCCGAGCACGCCGCGCACTTCCTTGTGGTTGGGGTCGCCGAAGATCACGACCGCGAAGCCTTCCTCAGAGAGGCGCCTGGCCCACTGCTGCGAGCGTGTGACGATGGGGCAGGTCGTATCGATGATCTCAACGGCGCTCGACTCGAGGTCCTGGATCACCTGCCGGCTGACGCCGTGGGCAGTGATCGCGACGGGGCGTCCGGCGACCTGCGAGACGTCGGTGACGACATCGAGGCCGGCGTCGCGCAGCTTGCCGACGACCTGCGGGTTGTGTACGACGGAGCCGAGGCTGACCATGGGGCCGCGTTCACGGACGGACTCTTCCATCATCTCCACGGCGCGTCTGACACCGAAGCAAAACCCCATCTCGCTGGCTCGAATGATCTGCATGGTCTTACTCATTTCGGGGCCGGCGCCGCTTTGGCAGGCCCGCCCGTGACGTATTCATAATAGCCGCGATTCTCGGGAGGCAACAGCGCGGCGAGACGCTCCATGATCTGGCGTGTGCCGTCCCGCGCGGCCTCGGCGTTGAGACGGGCGGGGCGTTCAAGGTGAAACGGCTCGCCGATGGTCAGGGTGACCTTCACGCGCCGGTCGACGCGCAGGAACATGCCCGGCAGGCTGAGGCGGCCGCTGCCGAGGATCGCGATGGGCAGGACGGGCACGTCGTGGCGCAGCGCCACGATGGCCGCTCCGGGCAGCGCTTCGATGAGCTTCTCGGTTGGGCCCTCGCGCGTGCCCTCCGGGAAGATGCAGACGGCGCGACCCAGCCGCAGGTTCTCATTCGCAAGGCGCAGGGCAGAGAGGTCGGCTTCGCCGCGGCGCACAGGGAAGGCGCCGAAGGCGCGCAGGAACTGCGTCAGCAGCGGTATGCGGAATAGCTCTACCTTGGCCATGAAGGCGACTGGCCGTCGGATGCGGGTGCAGAGAATGCCGGGGTCGGCGTCGTTCTGGTGATTGGAGGCGATGACCAGCGGCCCGTCCGGCGGCACGTTCTCGAGGCCGCGGACCTCGATGCTGGCGTAGAGCGGCAGCAGGCAGTACTTGGTGAACAGGGTGGCCGTGGTGTAGACGAAGCGGTTCATGGCTGCGAGAGGGCGGCCTCGAGAACGTGCGCGATCACTTCGTCCAGGCTGAGGGCGTCTGTATCGATGACGATGGCGTCGGCGGCGGGCCGCAGCGGCGAGACGTGGCGGTCGCGGTCCATCTCGTCGCGCTGACGCAGCTCGGCGAGGATCTCGGACTCGGGGCGTTCGGCGCCGGCGGTCTTCAGCTCCGCGTAGCGGCGTCGAGCCCGCACTTCCGCGGAGGCGTCCAGGTAGATCTTCAGGGGCGCGTCCGGCAGCACAACGGTGCCGATGTCGCGGCCGAGCATGATGATCCGGCCCTCGTCCGCCAGCCGGCGTTGCAGTTCGAGCACCGCCTGTCGCACGCTGGGCAGGCGCGACACGTGGGACACGCTGCGGTCGACGTCGGGCGCGCGTAGATCGGACGTGATGTCGCGGCCGTTGACGCTAATTGTGGGACCGCCGCTGGCTGCCGGTTGGCCGAGCTCGAAGCGGGCGTCCTGGGTCAACGCCACGACGGCGGGTTCGTCATCGACGTCTACGCCGCGCTGCAACGCCAGCCAGGCTATGGCGCGGTAGATCATGCCGGTGTCGACCAGCCGGTAGCCCAACTCGCGCGCGAGGTTGAGACCGACTGCGGTCTTTCCCGAAGCGACGGGGCCGTCAATGGCAATAACCGGGGCGATGTTTTGCCCTGGGGGCGTTCGCGGGGAGTCTGAATGTGAAGTCAATCTGCTGAGTCAGTATAGGTTGGGCCGTCGCGGCGGAACAACAGTCCGACGTGTCAGCTTGAGCGCCGTCTGGCCTGCAGGTAGCTGCCGCTGACTCCGACTACGAACAGCAGCGCGCCGCCCAGCCAGATTAGCGGCACGCCACGGTCTGCGTCCTGCGCCAGGCTCAACGGGCCCGCCGGGCGGCTGTCAGCGGTCGCGGCAGGGGCAGCGGCGTTTCTGACTTCGGTTGCCCGGCCTGGAGCGCCTGAATCGATTCCGGGCGCCTCGTTCGTACGACGCGAGCTGGTTACGTCCGCTGCGGCCACCGAAGCAGCGCCGGCCGGCGCGGACTCTGGCGCAGTCGCAGCCGGAGGGGCCACCACACCAAACCAGAGGTCGTCGAAGGAAATCGACGCGGCGCCGGCGCTGACCGGCGTCATGACCACGCGCGTCCGTGCCGAGTGTGCTCCCTCAGGTGGGGCCACAGGGCCAGTCGACAGATAGACGTAGCCGTCACCAGTCCCCGTTACGGTTCGTGTCGAGTCGGCGGTCGCGAGCGCTGCGCCGCTGCCGTCCGCGGATGCGTACCAGGAGATGCGCAGGTAAGCGCGCGAGACTCCGGCATCGCTACTTACGTAGCCGCCGAACTCGTAGAAATGCGAGGTGTCGACCAGGATGGTTTGGTAGGCCCACTTGGTCGAGTCCGTGCTGCTCGTCAGCTGCCCTGCATGGACGCCGCTCTGCACTGGCGAATCGACCAGCCCCAGCGTGCCGCCAAACTTGCCCCAGCCCCGTAGCCCGTCCTCAAAGCCTCCGTTGATGAACTCGAACACGGGGGCTGGTTCGGTCGCGGCCGGGACGCTGGTGGGCTGCGCAGTGGCTGTCGGTCTCGGAGTCGCGCTGGCTTTGGGCGTCGCGCTGGCAGGGGAGCTTGACTGCTGTGACGGCGGCGACGTGGCTGTCGCCGGTGGCGCCGCTGGCGGGCCGTC
>CAZNHI010000271.1:0-4180 GCA_964572535.1 uncultured Dehalococcoidia bacterium | reverse complement strand
GCCAGGTTCGAGGCGGGTGCGACGGCCTACGTCGCGAGGCTGGAAGCTGCCGATGCCGAGGTCCGCCGGCTCATGGCCGAGATTCCGGCGGAACGGCGCGGGATCGTCACCAACCACGATGCGCTCGGCTACTTCCTGGCGGAGTACGGCCTGCGCTTCGTGGGATCGATCTTCCCGAGCCTGGACGTGTCGGCAGAGCCCGATCCGGGTCAGCTTGCGGACCTCGCCGACACCATCCGCCGCGAGGGCGTCACCGCCATCTTCAGCGAGTCAGCCGTCAACCCGCGGCTCGCGCGCGCCATCGCGGATGAGACTGGTGCCCGGGTCGTCGACGATCCGCTGTACACCGACTCGCTCGGGCTGCCGGGATCTGGTGCGGAGACACTGGACGGGATGCTGCTACACGATGCCGACGTGATCCACGACGCGCTGATCGGGGAGTGAGGGCACTCACGCCGCGGCGAGCGGCTGCATCGCCGGGAGTATTGATTCGATATGTCCTTGTAATGCCCGTCTGCGGCAACCATCTGGTCAACGGGGACCGCGGGCGCGCTACCATGCCTGTTCGGAGGCAGCCAGCGGAGGGATCGATGAGGGGCCTGATGCGGCGGACCGGCGGAGTTGCGGCTGTGCTCGTCGCTGTGCTGCTCACCCTGACCGCCTGTTTCGGGCGAGGGGGCGACCAGGGAAACTCGGATGGGCTCTCGGTCTGGATGTTCCCGCAGGGCGACGACGAAGTCGCCATCCATGCGTACGAAGCCGCCTTCGAGGCTGCCCACTCAGGCATCGACGTCGAGGTCGTGGTGTTCCCCGAGGAGGAGTACCAGACAAAGATCAACACATCGCTCGTGGCGGGCAACCCTCCCGACGTGGCGGTCATCGAGAACCATAACTGGATGAAGGCGGGATACGTCGTGGAGCTGACCCCCTACCTCAGCGCATGGGGAGTGTCACCTGACGAGTTCAGCCCTGGCGGGCTGGCGCGCGGGACCGTCGAGGATGACCCGGCCGAAGGGATCTTCGGCATCGGTGATTTCCTGGGCGGATTCCCGATCGTCTACAACAAGGCGCTGTTCGACGCGGCCGACATCGAGTACCCATCGCCCGATACCTCCATGACCTTCCAGGAGTACGCCGACCTGTGCAGGCAGCTTGCGCAGCCCGATCCAAATCCCGCGAACGCCATCTACGGATGCACGATGGCGTCGGACCCCTTCAACTTCTATCCGGTCTATGGTGCGGACGGGCGGTCACCCGAGGGATCGATGAACGCGCCGGTGCTCGCCGAGGCGTTCGAGATCGCAGCATCGGTCATCAATGCAGGGCTGGCGCCGAGCGGCAGCATCCTGGACACCATCACCGACACCGATCTCTTCGCGCAGGGCCAGATCGCCATGGCCGCGAGCGATTTCAGCGCCGTCCCCACGTTCGAGGAGGCCGCGATCGATTTCGGCATGGCGCCATTCTTCGTGGTGGAGGGCCAGGAGGACTTCGTCGACAGCTGGACATCACCGTGGGGCACATTCACGGAGAGTCGTCACAAGGAGGAAGCCCTCGCCTTCCTCGAATTCATAGCGACCGATGCGCAGCGTCTCCGGATGGAGGTCACGCCCGACCCACCGCTCTCGAGCAAGGTGGCGACAGAGAACGGATATGGCACGGACGACCCAGTCAAGCAGCAGTTCCTGCAGGTGCTCCAGAACGTGAGGCCACAGGTCTTCGTTCCCGACGGGGAGGAGCACTGGGATCCGGCAGAGGTCCTGCGGTTGCTCACCATCGAGGGCGTGACCGATGCCCAGGCGATCCTGGATGAGATGGCTGCGAAAGCGCAGGTGCGCGTGCTCGAGGTCTGGGAGCGCTGGGAGACGCTCGGCCGCGAGGAATTCGAGCAGCTCGTGGAGGAGGAAGCAGCCGCGAGCGCCGAGCCCGAGGCGACGTAGCAGCGCGCCCGGCAGGGCCCAGGCTCCGGTGCAAGAGGAGACACTGACCGATGGCGCTGCCGGCGGGCGGACAGGGTGTGCGGGGTGAGGAGCAGGATCTCGCCGCCGGGGCCGCGCTCGCTGCGGAACGGGTGTGGAGCGGCCGGGGCTCCTCGACCCCTGCGAGCCGCCAGGAAGAGCGCGCGGCCTATGCCTTTCTGGCGCCGTGGCTGGCGGGCCTGCTCTTCTTTCTCGCCGTACCGCTCGGGGTGGCCGTTTGGCTGAGCCTGACCGATGATCAGCTTCTGCGGCCCGGGCAGTTCATCGGACTTGACAACTACGTCCGCGCCTTCACGCGCGACCCGAGCTTCTACAAGTCCCTGACCGTCACGATCACCTGGATCTTTCTGGCGGTCCCACTCTTCCTGATCAGCGGCCTCCTCGTCGCGCTCCTGCTCAACCAGCGGCTGCCGGGAATGACGTTCTTCCGCACGGTCCTCTATGTTCCGGCGGTCCTGTCGGGGGTGGCCATCGCCGTGCTCTGGTTCACGCTGCTGAACGGTGACGTCGGGGCGGTGAACCAGCTGTTGCGCCAGATCGGAATCAGCGATCCGCCGCACTGGTTCGAGGATTCGGACTGGGCGCTGCCGGCTGTCGCGCTGATGGGCCTATGGGGAGTCGGCAGCAACGCGATCATCTACCTGGCCGGGCTCCAGAACATCAACCCCGAGCTGTACGAGGCGGCCAGCATGGACGGCGCCGGCCCGCTCCAGAAGTTCCGGCACATCACGCTGCCGATGCTGTCGCCGACCATGTTCTTCCTGCTCATCGGCGAGCTGACGGCCGCGCTCGTCATCATCGGCCCGGTGATCGTCATCTCGGGCGCCGGCGGCGCAGCGGGGCCAGCTGACTCGCTGCTCTTCTACATGCTGTTGCTCTATCGGCGCGGCTTCGTCGAGGGGCAGCTCGGCTATGCGGCGGCGCTGGCCTGGATCCTCACCATCATCGGCCTCGCGCTCGTCTGGGTGACGTTCCGCTTCGAGCGCCGTTTCGTGCATTACCACGTCTGACCCGATGAACAGGATCGGCCGGCACGCTTCGGCAGCTGCGCAGCCGATGCCTCAGCGCTCCGCCTGGCCGACGCGACGAGTCCTGCACGTGGCGTTCGTCTACGGCTGCCTCATCGCCCTCACCCTGTTCATCGCCCTGCCGCTCGGCTGGATGCTGACCGCCGCGCTCAAGCCGGACAACGTGCCGGTCTTCACCGTCCCAACCGAGTGGTTTCCGACGGAGTACTTCAACCTGGGAACGTTCGTTGACGCCCTCCTTCGACCCGGCGAGCCGTACCTGCGCTTCGTCGCCAATACGCTCTTCCTCGCGACGGTCAATATCGTCGGCGCGGTACTCTCGAACTCACTCATCGCCTATCCGTTCGCCCGCCTCAACTTCCGATTCAAGAACGTGCTCTTCGCGCTCGTCATCGCCACCATGCTGCTGCCGGCGCCGGTGCTCCTCATCCCGCAGTTCCTGCTCTTCTTCAATCTCGGCTGGTACGGGACCTACCTGCCGCTCACCGTGCCGGCGTTTACCGGGAGTGCGTTCTTCATCTTCCTGCTGCGGCAGTACATGCGGACGATTCCTAAGGACCTCGACGAGGCCGCGCGCATCGACGGCGCCGGCTACTGGACGATCTACTGGCGCATCATCCTGCCCCTCTCGAGCCCGGCATTGGTGGTTGTCGCCGTCTTCACGTTCCTCGGGTCGTGGAACGATTTCTTCGGACCGCTGCTGTACCTCGACGACCCCCAGCTCTTCACGCTTGCCCTGGCGCTCTCGACCGAGGTGAGCCGGCGGGGGACGGAGTGGAACATCGTCATGGCGGCGAATCTCATCGCCATGCTGCCGCCCCTCTTGGTCTATGCCTTCTCGCAGCGCCGGTTACTGGGCGGCATCGCGTCGGTGGGCATCCGTGGCTGAGCTGGTGCTCGTGACGGGTGCCGCAGGCACGCTCGGTCGTGCGCTGATCCCCACGTTGCTCGACCGCGGGGACCGCGTCCGAGCGATCGACATCGGCACACCCTCAGCACTATCGAATGCTCCTGCACGATGCCCAGATGATCCACGACGCCCTGATCGGTCCATGCGGACGCGCACCCGAGGAATCGAGATCAGGCGGCAGCCGGCGGTTGACTGGGCGGCATCGGCGGCGGGGGAGTCGCATCACCACCGCGCTGAGGCCGGAAGCGGAAGTAGGCCCAGAA
>CAZNHI010000270.1:0-4183 GCA_964572535.1 uncultured Dehalococcoidia bacterium | reverse complement strand
AGGCCTACCTGATCGAGGAGCCGATGGCGGCGGCGATCGGGGCCGGCCTGCCGATCATGGACCCGTCCGGCTGCATGGTCGTCGACATCGGTGGTGGCACGACGGAAGTAGCCGTGATCTCACTCGGAGGGATCGTCGAAAGCCACTCGATACGCACGGCCGGTGACGAGATGGACCAGGAGATCATCAACTACGCCCGCCAGGTCCACAACATGGTGATCGGCGAGCGCACGGCAGAGGAAATCAAGATCTCGCATGGGTCCGCATACCCCCTGGATGAAGAAGAAACCGTCGAGATCCGCGGGCGTGACCTGGCGACGGGCCTGCCCAAGGTCGTAGAGGTTAGCACGGTTGAGATCCGGGACGCGCTTTCGGGGCCGGTGAACCAGATCGTCGAGTCGGTACGACTGGCGATCGAGGTGACGCCGCCGGAGTTGGTCGCGGACCTCATGTTCAAGGGCATCTGTCTCGCCGGCGGTGGCGCGCTCCTGCGTGGCCTGGACCGGCGGCTTCAGCAAGACACCAAGTTCCCGGTCTACGTGGCGGACGACCCGCTGACCTGCGTTGTCCGGGGTTGCGGCGAGGCGCTAGAAGAGACGCGCATGCTCTCCAAGGTGCAGTCATCGCTGGCCCAACGAAAGCCGCCGCGCTAACTAAACCGACCATGTCGCCCGGCTTCGCGGCGGCAAGAGGGAGCTGCTCCTGACTGCAAGGAGTGCGGCCTGGTTTGCCAGCGTCATGGGGGCAGGGTTCATCCTCCTAGTGTTCTCCGGTATTGGTCTTCTACGTCCGGTGGAAGATGTCTCGTATAGGGTGCTCTCGCCGATCGAGACGCTGCTGCGCTCCGCCGCTGAGCCGATCGCGGACATCGTCGCCAACTACGGCGACGTGCGTGACCTGACGCGCGAGAACGAAGCCCTGCGCGCCGAGACAGAGCGTCTCAACGCCGAGATCGCGCGACTGCGTGAAGAAGGCGCTCGTACCGAGGAGCTGGAGCGCCTGCTGGGTACGCGAAACGCGCTGGCGAACCACGAGTTCCTCGCCGCAAGCGTGATCGCGCGCGATCCGAGCAACCTCAGGCAACTGGTGGCGATCAATGTCGGGCGCGAAGACGGCGTCCGCGCCGGGATGCCGGTTGTCACTGAGGGCAGCGCCCTGGTGGGGACGGTTTCCAAGGTTGAGGACAACCACGCCTGGGTTACGCTGGTCACGGACGTCGACAGCGCGGTCAGCGGCCTCCTCCTGGAGTCGAGGGCGCAGGGAGTCGTCGCAGGCGGCTATAACCGCCGTCTTTCGATGGAGTTTGTCGACCAGAACGCCGCCGTCAAGCAGGGCGATACCGTAATCACGTCCGGCCTTGGCGGCACCTACCCGAAGGACCTCGTGATCGGCAAGGTGACCGGCGTTAGCGCTAACCGGCAGGAGCTGTTCCGGAGCGTCACAGTCGAACCCCTGGCCAGCCTCTCGAGGCTCGAGACCGTGCTCGTGATGACCAGCTTCGTCCCGACGAGGATTACGACGCCGTGAGCTACTACCTGGGACTGCCGCTGCTGATCCTGGTCGCGCTGCTGGAGGCATCGGTGCTGCCGATGTTCCGCGTCTACGGGCTCCAGCCGAACCTGATGCTCGTGCTGCTCATAGCCTGGCTGATCGTGCGTGGCGCCAATGAGGCGTTTATCCTCGCGCCGATCGGGGGCGTGCTCCTCGGCCTCGTGGACGGCGCTCCAACCGGTACGGCGCTGATTGGTCTGGCGCCGCTCGCCTTCTTGCAGGATCTGCGTGGCTCCCAGCTGCGCGAAGGCGGATTGATCATGGCCATCGCCTTCACGATCATCATGTCGTTCTTCTTCAATTACGTGCACCTCGCGGTGTTCACGCTGGAGGGCCAGTCCGGCGATTGGCTGGTGGCCTCGACGCGGATAGTCGTGCCGACCGCATTGATCAATGTGCTCGTGCTGGTGCCTCTATACGGCCTCATGACCCTGACCAGTCCGGCGCAGAGGCGGAATGTCTATGCGTAGGGTGGAGGTAGCGTAGTGGGGTACCAGACGGGCCGCAGGCCCTGGAGCTCTGACCCGCTGACGCCGGAGAATGACGAGTCCCGCGGCGTCCGGGAGAAGATCTTCTACTTCGGACTGCTGGTGATCCTGCTGTTCGGAATCCTCACGATCCAGCTGGCGCGTATCCAGCTAGTTAATGGCGACAAGTACAGCCTGCGCGCTGAGACCAACCGCCTGCGCCAGGAGCCGATCCCTCCGACGCGCGGCCTGATCTACGACCGCGATGGCACGCCGCTGGTCGAAAATCGGGCCAGCTTCGCCGCGGCGATCGTTGCGGCCGACGTGCCCGAGGGCGAAGAGTCACGCATCAGCATCGCGCTGCAGAACCTCACCGGCAGGACGGCCAGCGACATCGAGGCGCTGATCGAGGAGCGTCGTAACTCCAACGACCCGTTCACTCCGGTCGTGGTCAAGGACAATCTGAGCACGGAAACCGCCTTCGCGATGCGCGAAAAGCTGGCCACGCTGCCCGGTATACGCGTGGTGGTTGATCCGATCCGCGAGTACAAGGAAGGCGAGCTGCTGTCGCACATCGTGGGCTTCGTCGGTCCGGTAGACGAGGAAGAGTTCGCGCGGCTCGAGACCTCCGGTTACAGCTATGACGACCGCATCGGCAAGGCGGGCGTTGAGTTCACTTATGAGTCGTTGCTGCGGGGCGTTGCAGGCACGCGCTTCGTGGAGACCGACGCCTCAGGGCGCGAGATCAGCGTCATCGAGGAGGTCGACGCGGTTGCGGGCAAGAACGTCGTGTTGTCGATTGACATAGACCTGCAGCGCAAGGTGGAAGAGATCCTGCGCGGCGGCATGGGCAAGTCAAAGAACGCCGCCGCTATCGTCATCGACGTCCACACCGGCGACATCCTGGCGATGGTTTCGCTGCCCAACTACGACAGCAACGTGTTCAGTGGCGAGGTCGATGAGAAGGCACTGGCACGCCTGACAGCGGACCCAGCCAAGCCGATGCTCAACCACGCAATCTCGGAGATGTACGCGCCGGGAAGTACGTTCAAGCAAGTCACCGGCCTTGCCGCCCTGCAGGAAGGCGTCGCCAACGCCGGCACGCAGATATTTAGCCCCGGTTACCTGGACGTGGAGAACGAGTACCTGCCCGGCAAGTTCGACCGTTTCAGGGACTGGCGCTCCGACCTGGGCACGATGAACTTCTACCGTGGCCTGGCGATGTCGTCCGACGTCTACTTCTACTACCTCTCCGGCGGCTACAGCGAGGACGGGAAGCTCAAGTTCCAGGGCCTGGGCGTGGAGCGGCTGGCCGGCTGGGCCTCACGCTTCGGGCTCGGTGAAAACACCGGCATCGACCTGCCGGGCGAATCTGAGGGTCTGGTCCCGAACTCTGCCTGGAAGGAAGCGACGTTCGGGGAAGGCTGGTTCCTGGGCGATACATATAACTTCGGCATCGGTCAGGGGTACGTAGCCACGACGCCGCTGCAGATGCTGCTTGTGACCGCTGCCATTGCCAACGGTGGCGACGTGATAGTCCCGCACGTCGTGAAAGAGCTGACGGACGTAGAGGGCAAGACCGTCACGTTGCGGCGCCAGACCGTGAAGCGCAACCTCAACATAGACGCGCGCAACATCAACATCATGCGCGAGTCTATGCGCCAATCGGTTGCGGATGGCGCCGCGTTCACGGGCGCCGTACGTAATGTCGTCGTCGCCGGCAAGACGGGAACGGCCGAGTTCGGCGAGGAGATTGCTCCCGGCAGGTACCGCGAGCACGGCTGGTTCACCGGCTTCGCGCCCTTCAGCAACCCTGAGATCGCGGTCGTCGTCTTCGTTGAGGAGGGCAACGGCTCCGGCACAGCCGCGCCCATCGGCTCCAAGATTATCGATTTCTACTACAACCAGCTAAACACGGCTGAGGGATCGCGATGATCAGCTGGCGCGACACACGCCCGTTCGACTTCGTCCTGTTGGCAGCGGCGCTGGCGTTGACTGCATACGGCCTGCTGCTGATCTACAGCGGCTCGTTGACCCCCGCTGGCGGCTCGCTGGCGGAGATCGCCGGGGGCCCCGTAGGCAGGCAGGTGGCCTTCGCGTTGGTCGGTATTGCGCTCTGCCTCTTCGTCTCGCGCCTGGACTATCGATTCCTCGCGTCGGGTTCG
>CAZNHI010000269.1:0-4189 GCA_964572535.1 uncultured Dehalococcoidia bacterium | reverse complement strand
CGCCCCGGGGCACCCTCAACGTCCACGCCTCGCTGCTGCCGCGCTGGCGCGGCGCCTCGCCCATCGCCGCCGCGATCCTGGCCGGCGACGAGGCCACCGGCGTGACGCTAATGCAGATGGTGCGCGCGCTGGACGCCGGCCCCCTGCTCGCCCGCGTCCAACTGCCGATTTCGCCACACGACACCACCGGCACACTCGAGCCACGCCTCGCGCAGGCCGGCGCGGCCCTGCTGGTTGAGAACCTCGAAGCCTGGCTGGCCGGCGAGCTGCCCGCAACGCCCCAGGACGAGTCGTTAGTCACCTACGCCCCCCAGCTCAAGCGCACGGACGCCCTGCTCGACTGGTCGCTCCCCGCCGTAGACCTCTGGCGGCGGGTGCGTGCCTACCACCCCTGGCCCGTCGCCTACACCCGCTGGCGCGGCGAAGAGCTGCGCATTCACGCCGCCTGGCCCCTTGATCTCGACTCCGGCCAGCCGCCGGGGATGGTGCTCCCGCCCTCGCCTCTACCACCAGAGGCCGGCGAGCAAGACGAGACGTTCGCGGTACAGACCGGGCGCGGCGCCCTCGCCATTCGCCGTCTCCAACGTCCCGGCCGCCGCGAGGTCAGCGGCAGCGAGTTCCTGCGCGGCCGGCGCGACCTCATCGGCACGCGCTTCGCGTGATGCCTGCGCGACACTCGCGCGGTTGAAGCTCTAAGAACCGCCGACATCCTGGACAGTTGAAGAGCCTCTCAGTCAGATCTACTCACCCAACGCTCGCGGACCCTCTCGAAGTACTCAATACGTTCGCCGATCTTGGCAATTTCTCTTGGATAGAAGGAGAGCATGACTTCACACAATTCCAACATCCATCTCTTCCTCGAGTACCCTTCCGCGACGACGACCTTGTTTGCATTGGCAATCTGTATCTGACCCCAGCCCAACGCGCCAACCGTGAGGCACTCCCACGACAGGTACTCAATTGGGATGAAGTTCACATCCTCAATTACCAACTGGCCTGGGGCCGCACGATACTTAACAAGAAGCAATACAAAGTAGTTCTTGTCGTCCTCGTAAAGACGCACTAGTCGCTCCACAGACGTCAGATTCGGCATATTGAATGCTGTTTCGAGCCGATGTGTTTTCACATCCACCACATAGAAATTGCCATCAATGTCACCGAAGGCGATGTCAGCCATTGCTCGCCGCGCGAAGGTAGAAGAGTGTCTTTTACCAGATCGCCTAGCAACTCACCGAGTCGGTCAGCAAGAATCGACTGGATGGCATCCCCAGCCGCTCGTGTGCTCCCTTGGGTTGCAGTTGTCAGGAAATACGGTTCGCTATTTAGGAGTTTGACTATGGCCGACTCGAGACTCTTGAACCTATTACTCTCAAAGAGCCGGCTGGTGGGCATTTAATCTAATCTTCGAAAGTCATCTGGACTGGAGCGTTTTGCTTCAAAGGTGCTCTCTTCGGGATTACCGGTTGGCTATTTCTTTCCCAAAATACTCCGGCCTCATACCCCTGGATTGGAGAGCCCTCCCCTGCACAGGCCAAACGCTTCTCCGCGAGGCAACAGTATTCCAAATCTACCTCTACTCCAGCGTATTCTCTCCCCAGCTTCTTGGCTGCAACGGACGTCGTACCCGAGCCCAAGAACGGGTCGAACACGAAATCACCAGGCTGCGAGCTCGCCAGGATTAGCTTCGCAATCAGCTTCTCTGGCTTCTGTGTCGGGTGACGTGTGTTCTCAGACATCGACCAGAAGGGTACGGTCAGGTCCGTCCAAATGTTTGAAGGATGAGTCGACCGGAAGCTTCCTAGCGGCGTCTTCTGCCAGTCCTTCGGCTGTCCACTACTGTCGGTGTAGGGAGCCAGGACCCTTCGCATGAGCTTTACCGCATCAAGATTAAACGTGTAATCCTTGGATACTGTGCAGAACCAAATGTCCTCGGCACAGCTCTTCCAGTTTGCGTTAGCCCCTCTCCCTTTCTCGCGTTCCCATGTAATGCGGTTTCGCACCTGAAAATATCGGGCGGCAACCACCTGAATTGCGGAAGAAGAGCGCCAGTCTGAACAGATATAAACCGAAGCCGTTGGCTTCAGTATCTTCATCACTTTGCGCAGCCAAGAATCCATCCAGTCAGCGTACTCAGAGAGAGCGGCCTTCTTGAAAGAAAGGCCGTTGAAATCCTTTCTAACGTTATATGGGGGATCGACAATCAGGAGATCGACGAAGCCTTCTGGCAACCAGTCGGCAATCTGAAATAGATCCTGATGAATCGTCTGATTGGTTAGGACCTTCTTGTCCACCGGCCCGGTAAGACGCAGGAGGTACCGGCCGTAACGCGTCATCTCCTCACGAGAGAGCTTGACCGTGCGATTGTTAGGAGCCGTCATTGCGGACGCTCAGGGCCAAGAGTTAATTCCTCTCCCCGTCGTTACCTACTGCGACCAATTCTGGCACAGACACGAAACTGGGGCCAAGGCACAGGTCTTTAGTTCCCTTCGGACTTGGACGCCTCCGCATCGCCACCTTCGCCCGCGGCCTCTTCGCCACCTTCGCCCGCGGCTTCCTCGCCCGCAGCGGCCTCTTCGCCTTCTTCGGCGACGCGTGGCGACGAGATCTTGACCACCATCACGTCCGGATCCGTGAGCACGGTCACATTGGCCGGGATCGGCAGGTCTCTCACGTGCAGCGACTGCTCCAGCTCCACTAACACCGAGATATCGACTTCGATGCGCGAAGGCAGGTCCAACGGCAGCGCCTCCACCTGCAGCGACTCTAACGCCGTCATCAGCACGCCGTTGTACGTCGTGACCGCGCTGGACTCGCCCACAACCACCAGGGGCACGTCGGCGTGCATCGTGTGCGTTAGCGACACCTGGTAAAACTCCGCGTGCAACACGCTACTGGTCAGCGGATGACGCTGCACCTTCTGGATAACGACAGGGCGCGTCTCCTTCTCGTCACCGACCTTGAGGTCGATCACCTCGTTGGCGGATGCAGCCCTTAGCGTTTTCTCCATCACCTCGGTGCTGACCTGGATCGAAACCGACCCCAGGCCCTTGCCGTAGACGTTGGCCGGCAGCACGCCGGAACGGCGCAGCGCAGCCACCTTCTTGCCGGTAACCTCGCGCGTCTGTACTGGAAGCTCCTTGCGAGCCATGTCTCTACCCCCTGATTTCCCTGGTTAGCGTCCGCGACGGCCGAACAGCGCCCCGGCAATGCGGCGCGCCACGTAATACCCGGCCCCGAACGCGAATGCAGCCTGCAGCGTCAGTATGGCGCGGACGTTGCCGCTCACCCGAGGCGCCAGCAGCAAGAACGCGCTGCCCTCCTCGATCCTGACGTAATCACTGGCGATCACCGCCGCGGCGGAGTTCTTCAACTCAACCGTCGAGCCGTTGACCACGCCCATCGCCGAGTTCTGCGCGTGCACGGTCTCGGCTGTCAGATGCTGAATCGCCGACTGCTCGACGTTCGCGATGGTCGCGTTGAGGCTGCGGACCGCGCTGCGACCTACGTTAACCTGACCCGGCTCATAGCCTTCGAAGACGTTTTCAGTCATTCATATCGCCTGAGAGTGGATTCGAACTTATCAGAGGCCCCAACCGGGGTCAAGGCGAACCGGCAAGACCCGGCCACAGCGCCTCCGTCTTCACCCGGAAGATCATCAGCTCGTCGTTCTGATACGCGACCTCCAGGACGCCGCCGAGGCTGTTCTGGAACTTGCGCAGCCCGGACGCCGGGTAGTACAACCGCTCCACCCGGCCCAGGATCACGTAGCTCACCCTGTACTTGCGCAGGAATGCCTGCGCCTCCGACACGCTGTATTCCCCGTAGAACTGGTCCACCTCCATGCCGCGCTCGCCCACCATGTAGCCGTAGGGACCGCGTTGCTGCACCTGGTGCCAGTCCCAGCCCAGCACCGCCGGCAGCCCCGTGTAGATCGACATGCGCCCGCCCCAGCGGTACAGAGGCGTCCGCCCCTCGACGATCGTCGGCGTGCCTTGCACGTTGTCGCGCAACCACAGGATGCCCTCGTAGTCGTACGACAGCCTGATCGGCCCGTGCTCGTCGTCATACACCGCGGTCTGCATGTAGGCGGCGCCGTCCAGCGTGCGCGGCAGCCCGGCGAAGCGGTCGTCCACCCGCGCCGGTGTCGCCAGTGCCGGATAGATCAGCGCCCCCAGCAGCAGCAGCGCCA
>CAZNHI010000268.1:0-4213 GCA_964572535.1 uncultured Dehalococcoidia bacterium | reverse complement strand
ACGCCTGGACGTTATCCAGCACCCTGCCCGGTGGAGCTCGGACTTTCCTCCCCCCGACGAATCGAAAGGCGGCCGCCCGTCCTCCTGACTGCTTCTATTGTAATTGAATCTGGCCGCCTTTGGGCCGGGAATCGATGATCCACTGACGGGCGATAGGGCTCAGGCAGGTAGTTGTGGGGCCGATTATTATGAGAGACCCTTCCGCCGGAAAGGCCGTATGAGAAGCCGAGGATCCATGCGCGGTAAGGTTGCCGTCCCTGTGCTCCTGTTGCTGCTAGTCAGCGCGACTCTGCTCGGTGGCTGCGAGAAGAACGACGACTCTACCTACGACGATGGGCCTCCCTTTCCTGAGACTCAGCCCCTATCTGCCGAGGACACGAAACGGCTGCATGAGATCCGTGACACGGTGGCTGAGCTGCGGGGGCTCAAAGTCGACCGCGAAGTCAACGAGGGGCTGATCGGCCGGGAGGCGCTGCGGGCCTACTTCGAAGAGGCGTACAGCGAAGATGAGGCGGAGGGGCAGAGCAAGCGTGAGGCGTGGAACATCGCCTACCGCATGCTGCGGATGATCGGGCCGGCGGACGACCTGAAGGACATCGGCGAGGAATCGTACTCCACGCAGGTTGTGGGGATGTTCCTGCCGAAGGAGGAACGCCTGGTGCTGGTGGGGGACACGATCACCGGCAGCATCCTTGAGGAGGCGACGATCGCTCACGAGTACACCCACTCGTTACAGCACGAGGCGTTCGATATCGAGGAGTTCAGGCGCAAGGATCGAGACGACCCCTACGCGGAGTACGGCAACACGCTGAGCTGCGTAGTCGAGGGCGACGCGGTGGTTACCGAGTATCTCTACCTCGAGGAGGTTTACGGCGAGGATTGGTTCCTGGAAGCCTTCGAAGATGAGGATGTAGGCCTGGAGCTCGTAGAACCGCTGGAAGGGGACGAGGTCGAGATACCGGAAGCCATGCTGCGCTACTTCTACTTCAATTACAGCGAGTGTTTTTCGTTCGTGCAGGAAATCTGGGCTGAGGACGGCTGGGATGGTGTCAACCGGTTGTACAAGGAGCCGCCGGCAACCACCGAGCAGATACTGCACGTCGAACGGTACTTGAAAGGCGAACGTCCGCAGGAGATCGACCCGCCGGACCTGACGGAGACACTGGGCCTGGCCTGGACTCAGCTGGAGGGCGGCGTCTTCGGCGAGTTCGACGCGTACAACTACCTGCTAACTGCCGGGCTCTCGGTATCTGCGGCGGCAAACGCGGCGGAGGGCTGGGGAGGCGGGCAGATGCGTATCTACAGCCTGGGCAGTGATGACCAGCAGGAAGTGATGCTGCACATCATCCTGGGCTGGGATACGAGCGGGGACTACCGGCAGTTCCGAAACGCCTTCGACGCGGCGATCTCGCGACTCAAGTACGAAGACCGCAGCTCCGCCGGGTCAGTTTGGCAGTGGCAGAGCCCACGTGAGTACGGCCTTGCGATGTGGGATGAGGCGGAACGGCGGGTCGACATTCTGATGAGTACGAACCAGGAGGCTCTGGACAGGGTGCAGGCCAGCCTCGGCGAGTCTGCAACGGCCAAGTAGCCCCTACCTCTCCAGGTATCCTTGACCCGAGATGGTTTCGTTTACGGCGGAGGACCAGGCGCGCGTCGCGTCCGGCGAGATCACGGTGACGTGGCGCCTGTGGAAGTACCCGCACGTCAAAACGGGCAGGGTCTACGCCAGCTACTTCGGCGGGGCGATTGAGATCGAGGACGTGAGGGCGGTGCGCGTGGCGGACGTGACCGACGCGGCCGCGCGCGATGTGGGGTTGCCGGACGCTGAGTCGCTGGTAGAACTGGCGCGCAGCCATACGGGACGCGAGGTCAGCGACGAGACGTTGCTATACCGCGTGCAGTTCCGATACGCGCAGGACGCGCCTGACAAGCCACAGCTAACGCTCGAGGAGATAGCGCGGCGATTAGGGAGGCTGGACGCGGCCTCGAAGCGGGGGCGGTGGACTCTGCAGACGCTACGGCTGATTGAGGAGAACCCGGGAGTAGTGGCGCGACTGCTGGCCCAGGAGACGGGGATGGCGCCACCGGACTTCAAGCAGAACGTGCGCAAGCTCAAGGCGCTGGGGCTGACGATCAGCCTGGATCGCGGCTACGAGCTGTCGGAGCAGGGGCAGAGCTACCTGGACTCGCTGGACGAAGAATAGCCGTACACGACTCGCACGTGAGGGATGACTTAAATAGAACATAACTGCGTTTGCGATCTGAGGGGATCGGCCCTATGATCCGCCTGCCGTCGCCGGCGGCCGCCCCGTCTTAGTCTCAGAAAGGAAAGAACGATGCCTTTTCCACCGAGCTATGACTGGGATGAGATCGCCCCTGGGTTCCAGCCGCCGACGTCACCGCTCATGCAGCCGCAGTTGCTGCGTCAGATGTGCACGTTCCACTTCGGAGTTCCTGTGCGTGTGCGGACGGCGGAGCTCGCCGCGCTAATCGATCCCTTGGGATTCGACCCCGGCGTGATTCAGGGGACCACCGATTCACCGGTCAACATCGCTTTCGGCGTGCATACGCGCATGCTCGTGGCCGGGACGAATTTCGGCCCGTTCCTCAACATGGTGGTAGTCGCTGGCAACTGCGTAAACCGGCAAAACGGTCGTACTGAGAACCTCCTGTTAGGGTCCTTCATCTCAGACACCAACGCGCGCAACGCCTTCAATACCCTTAACGGAGCTAATACCTCCGTGGCTCCCGGCCCTTATACCGTGTCGATCGACGAAAGCGCGGCAACGTTCAAGATACAGGTTCGCGTGGAGCTAACGCCGGCGTGCAAGGTTCGTGCCTCCCTGGAGGTGAACCTGGCCAACATGGCCTCGCGGTTCACGGCCCAGCCGCAGCCGACTGCCATCCCGCCACCAGCTCCGTTGCGTTCGACGGACGGACTTGCGGCGAAGCTGGCTCGTTGGACGGCCGTTCAGGGTGACGGAATCTCCGGGCGGGTATCGGTCTTGAACCCGACGCTTGTCGTTCAGCCGGCGAAGACTCTCCAGCTTCCAATAGGCGCCCTGCGGGTAGAGGGCCTCAACGACGTACTCCCGGCGCAAGTCGCAATTCGCAATAACGTGGAGATCGTGTCTGCCAACGCTTAGCCCGCCCTGAGTGCGTAGGCAATGCCGGCTGAGACTCCACCACGGCTGTTTGTACCCCCATGTTGCGGCCGGTCAGCGGATTGTCCCTATATGACCTCGGTGCTATAGTCGCGGCGTTAGGGACGTAATTCACAAGCTGTCACTAGGCCGGGGGCGCGCGTGCTGAACGACTACGGCTACATCGCGATTCTGCTGGTGTTCGCGCTTATGTTCCCCTCGCTCCCGCTGATGATCTCGTACCTGTTCCGGATGCTGAAGCTGCGGCCGGAAGCGCCCGACTCGGTGAAGATGGACACGTACGAGTGCGGCGTCGAAACCGAGGGCGATAGCTGGGTGCAGTTCAACTTCCGCTACTACCTGGTGGCGCTGATCTTCGTCGTGTTCGACGTTGAGGTCGTGTTCCTCTACTCCTGGGCGGTTGCCTTTCCCCAGGAGCTCGTCGTGGGCTTCATTGAAGCGATAACGTTTATCTGCATCCTGGTGATCGGCTACCTGTACGCCTGGCGCAAGCACGCGCTGGAGTGGCGATGACCACAGTCGCCATTACGGGTACTAACCTGGCTGATCGGATCAACGCCGTATTCCCTGGCACCGTCATCGAAGCCACCGAAGGGTCCGCTACCGTGTCCGCAGAGCGCGTGGTAGAGGTCGCGCTCTTCCTGCGCGACGACCCGGCACTGGACTGCAAGTACCTCAACTGCCTGCTCGGCGTCGACTGGCTGGAGCACTTCGACGTGATCTACGTGCTGTCGTCGCTGGCCAAGAACCACACGCTGATCCTGGAGGCGCGCACGAGCCACGACGAGCCGGTGGTGCCCTCGGTGAGCGGCGTCTGGCAGGGCGCGTACCTGCAGGAGCGCGAGGTATACGACCTGATGGGCATCACGTTTAGTGGTCACCCGGACCTGAAGCGCATCTTCCTCTGGGAAGGCTTCCCCGGTCACCCGCTACGCAAAGACTTCCTGGCGATGCCGGGCGGCTACAAGCCAGGGCTGCAGCGTTTCCCGTTCGAGTTCCCGGAAGGGCAGCGTTCCTATCCGAATCTGAGCCAGCCCGGCGGGCCG
>CAZNHI010000267.1:0-4213 GCA_964572535.1 uncultured Dehalococcoidia bacterium | reverse complement strand
AGGATGGCCTGGCCGAGGTGGCCGACACCGATCAGGATCATCGACCACTGGCGGTCAAGGCCAAGTATCTGGCGTAGTTCCTGGGCGAGGCGCACCACGTTGTAGCCGCGGCCCTGCTTGCCGAAGCGCCCGAAGTAGCTGAGGTCCTTGCGGATCTGCGCAGGGGTGACGCCGAGCATCTCGCCAAGCTCCTGGGAACTGACGACATCGCGACCACGGGATTCGAGCACGGTCAGGGCGCGAGCGTAGACGGGGAGTCGATCAATGACAACTGCGGGTATCTCGATGGGCAAGGGCTCCACCCGCCAGGTATTCAATACGTCCATACACGCAGAGACGCCTAATGACGCAACTTTAGTAAGGCCTCACGTTTGGGTCAATCAGGGGAGGTTAGCTAATGCTAAATCGAAGGCTCCGGGAACTGCCGAGAATTCCGTTTAGGGCTGGGTTGTCTGGCCTTTAGCGGTGGCCAGGGGGTGCCCCCATTTTCACCGCAAGAGCCCGTGCTAGAATCGAATTCGAGGTAGCGTTTGCTTTTTGCCTACAGGGAGTACCTGGACGACGGCCTCCTCGTCTTTCTGGTGCTCTTCGGCTCCGCGGTTACCGCGCTGGTCACCGGCATCGGCTTTCACGAGTTCTGTCACGCCTTCACGGCCGACCGCCTGGGCGACGACACGGCGCGTCTGCGCGGTCGCGTGAGCCTGAACCCCCTGAGACACCTGGACCCGGTTGGTACGGCGCTGATGATGATTATCGGCTTTGGCTGGGGCAAGCCCGTGCCCGTGGACCCGCGGCGTTTGCGGCACGGGCCGGTGACGGGACGGGCTCTGGTCGCGGCGGCGGGTCCTGTGTCGAACTTCGTAATCGCGGCGCTGGCGGCGATCCCGTTTCAGCTGGACTTGCTGCACTTCGGGGTGCCGCTGGACGTAACAGCGTGGGATCTGACGGACTACGTGTCGCTGTACCTGGGGACGCTGCTCATCCTCAACGTGGTGCTGGGCACCTTCAACCTGCTGCCGATCGCGCCGCTGGACGGCTTCGCTGTGGCGCTGGGCTTGCTGCCGCCTGACCTGGCGCGCAGCGCGGCGCGGCTGGAGCAGTACGGCCCGCCGGTCCTGATGCTGCTGATCGCGCTGCCGTACGTGACGGGTGGCGAGGTGAGCATCCTGCGCAGCGTTGTGGTGCCGGTGGTGAACACGGTTGTCGGCGTCCTGTCCGGGCAGGCGAACGCGGTTGGCTAGGGCTCTGTATCGCAGCCGCCAGGTGTTGCACGCGCTGCGGCCGCGCATCGATGAGGCCGATCTGGCGCTCGCGCGGGAGACGCTTTCGGAGTACGAATCACGTTTGTTCCTCGCGATGGAGCGTCGCGACCAGCGGCACGCGCTCGAGGTGGCTCGACGCCTCCGGGCCGGCACAGACGACCGTTCGATCCTGGTTGCAGCGCTGCTGCATGACTGCGGCAAAGGCAGCGTGCCGGTGTGGCTGCGCGTATTAAACGTGCTGGCGCCGTGGCTGGTGCAGGCACTGGCAGACACGGTAGGCGGCGGCTGGCGCGGTGCAGCGTACAGGTTGCGGCACCACGCTGAGGTCGGCGCGAGCATGGCGGAAGCAGCGGGCAGCAGTCCCACCACAGTGCGCCTGATCAGGGGCCACGTAGTGCCGGACGAGGCCTGGATGCACGCGCTGCTCGTCGCGGCGGACGACGCGAGTTAGCGCGTAGCACGGTGGCTCGGGGCCGCGAAGCCCGTCTCTTGCTAAGATAGACGTGGAGGCGGAGCTATGGGCAGGCTGGCAATCATCGGTTTGGGGCTGATCGGCGGGTCCGTGGGGTTAGCGCTGAAGCGCGCTGCGCCCGTGAACACCACGCTCGTTGGCTACGATCAGGACCCCGAGGTCATGGGCCGGGCGCTCAAGGCGGGCGTTGTCGACGAGGTCGAGCGGACGCTGCAGGGCGCAGTCAAGGACGCGACGATGGTCATCGTTGCAACGCCGATCGTCACGATGCGGCGGATCTTCCGCGAGATCGCGCCCCATCTGCAGGCGAGCTGCGTCGTTACTGATACCGCAAGCACGAAGCGAGACGTCATGAGGTGGGCGGCCGCCGAGCTGCCGAAAAACGTCTACTTCGTTGGCGGCCACCCCATGGCCGGGCGCGAGAAGGGGGGTCTGCACCAGGCGGAGGCGGGGCTCTTCGATGACCGCCCGTTCTGCGTCACGCCCAGCGTCGACGCCATCGACGGGGCGGTGAACATGGTCGTCAAGTTCGCAGTGACGCTGGGCGCGCGCCCCTTCTTCCTGGATGCAGAGGAGCACGACGCCTACGTTGCGGCAGTGAGCCACGTGCCGATTGTGAGTTCGATTGCGTTGTTCAACCTGGCTCGCAAGAGCAACGCTTGGCCGGAGCTGGCGAACATCTCCGGGCCCGCGTTCCGCGACCTGACGCGGCTGGCCTCCGGCGAGCCGGAGCTGGGACACGACATCTTCCTGACCAACCGCGAGAACGTGCTGCACTGGCTGCAGCGCTACATCGACGAGCTGAAGCGCCTTGCGGACCTGATTGAGTCTGAGTCTGAGGAGGAGGCGCTGTTCCGCACACTGGCTGAGGCGCAGATCGAGCGGGAGCAGTTCCTGGAGAAGCTGCCGGAACGCGAAGGGACGAGGTGGGTGGTGGAGTTGCCAACTGCGTCGGACGCGTTTATGACGATGATGACGGGCGCGCTGTGGCAGGAGCGCGCCAAGCAGGCGCAGGACGCGATCGTCGAGCGGACCAGGGAACGGGCGCGCGAGGAGTCTAAGCGGCGCCGCAAGTCCCTGGACGATGACGATTAGGCGTCCTAATCGAGCGGACTGATGCAGACCTCACCCCCAACCCATCTCCGTGTACGCAGAGGGGAGAGTCGCTCGACCCACGACGTTCAGACCGCGAGATGATTCAGAAAGACCTACCGTGGGCCTACCGCATGTGATCGAGATTGTCGCGCCGCGGCGGGTGGAGCCGGTGCTGGTGACGGTGCCAGGTTCGAAGAGCATCACGAACCGCGCGCTGGTACTCGCCGCGCTGGTCGATGGCCGCACGACGCTCCGAGGGGCGTTGTGGAGCGAAGACACCGAGATCATGGTCGCTGCGTTGCGCAAGCTCGGCTTCGAAGTCCAGGTGGAGCCGGACGCGGCGGAGGAAGGCAACCGAACGATCTCGGTAACGGGGCGTGGCGGCCAGATACCTAACGCCGGGACGCAGAGTCAGCCGCTGCAGATCTACGTTGGCAACGCGGGCACGGTAACGCGCTTCCTGATGGCGATGCTCTGCCTGGGTGACGGCGTCTACCGCCTGCACGGAGCGCCGCGCATGCATCAGCGGCCCCAGGGCGCACTGGTGCAGGCACTGCGGCAGCTCGGGTATAGCGTGGAGGCGGAGGGCGGGCGGCTGCCAGCCGTGGTGGCGGGCGAGGTCCGGCCGGCGCGGCGGGAGTGCAGTGTTAGCATCGAGGAGAGCTCTCAGTTCGCGTCGGCGCTCCTGCTGTCGGCGGGCGTGGGCGGTTGGGATGTGACGGTGACGGGTGAGGACGCCGAGGAGTCCGCCTATGTCGCAATGACAGCGAAGCTGATCGAGGCCTTCCCACGCCACGGCGGTGAATTCCGCATCGAGCCGGACTGTTCCAGCGCCAGCTACTTCCTGGGTACCGGGGCGCTTTTACCCGAGACGCGTCTGCAGGTGGCGTCGTGGCCGGAGAGCGACTGGCAAATTGACGGCCGATTTGTGCGGTTCCTGGAGCGGTTCCGAGAGGCAAAGCGGCAAACAGACAAAGAGGCAAGAGCGTACCCTACGCTCTCCCGTATGCGGGATCTGGGGGACTCAATCATGACGGCGATCGTGATGGCGCCGCTGCTGCCGCGGCCGTCGCGCTTCGTAGACCTGGGGCGGCTTCGGGTCCAGGAGTCAGAGCGGGTGCAGGCACTGCGCACGGAGTTGACGAAGTGCGGCGCGCGAGTGGTGGAGGACGGCGACACGCTTGAGGTCTACCCCTCGACCCTGCACGGCGCCGAAATCGAGACGTATGACGACCACCGCGTCGCGATGTGCTTCTCGATGCTGGGGCTGAAGGTGCCGGGCATGCGGATACGCAACCCAGCCTGCGTAGGCAAGACGTTCCCGAATTTCTACGCCCGGCTGGCGGCGCCGCCGCCGGCCGGGCTGGGCGCCACGCTGCTGGAC
>CAZNHI010000266.1:0-4215 GCA_964572535.1 uncultured Dehalococcoidia bacterium | reverse complement strand
AAGGAAAGGCTTGCACATCGATGGGCTTATGAGACGTTTGTCGGACCAATCCCTGATGGAATGGAAATCGACCATGTGTGCTTCAACAGAAGTTGTGTCAGGGTCGATCACCTCACTGTTGTAAGCCATGCAGAAAATTCTGCTAAGAGGCAGCCTCGGCGGAAGAAATAAGTAGCGCCGGTTCTCACGTTCGACGTAGCTATGGGTCGATCCGGACCACAGGTGCCGGCACGTCTCGACCACCGCCGTCACCTGACCCATTGCCACGCCACCGCCTTAACGTTCTTCAGCCCGGCCACAGACCAGCGCTCCATAATCGCGTCCTCCACGGTGGGCAGCTCAGGCGCGGGCGGCTGCAGGCGCGAGGTCATTTCCATACGCCCTTAGCCCTGACGTTCTCCGGCATGTCGCCTCGCCGCAAATCGTTGTACAGGTACGACTCGCTCAGTAGCCACAGCCATAGACGGCTCTTTACACCTGAGATAGGAAAACCACGGTGGTACAAAAACCAGTACCAGGCATCGAGAGCCTGAAATGCCCGCCATGAGACGCGAATCCAGACCTTCTCGTGCCAGAGCCAGCCTTGTGCATCGTTCATCCCTTGCCCTCGATCCTCACCCTGATGCGGGCCACCGGCCCGAACTCGCGCGCCAGCAGCAGCCGGTCAATCGCGTCCATGCTATCGTCCTCGATTAATCCGGCCGCCACGATGGAATCGAGACCGTGCTTGAACGAGGCCAGCGCATTGTCCCAGTCCCTACGGCGCTTGCTGGCCAGCACGAACGTCACAGACACCGTGACCGGCCCTGCGAGCGGGAAGGCCACACCCTGTGACTCGTAGGCCCTGCGGGCGTTCAGCGCGTCCACGCGGCAGCTATCCTTGTAGGCTGAGGCGAAGGCTGCCCTGTCGTGGTAATCCATGGTGCGCTGCTGCCCGTCCTTGCCCGTGGTCGTGCGGGCGTTCGGCGATAGCTCCGTAGGCGGGTAAGACAGCACGAGCTCGATCACGGTGGCGGTGGGCGTGGTCATTTATGCCTTCTCATCCGGTGTGGTCGCTTTGTAGAGCGCCTTTAGCCCAGCTGTCAGCTCCCCCATCACCCTCTCATCTGCTTCCGCGAGACTTCCCAGGGCGACACGGCGGGCCACCATGTTGATGGCCAAGACCTTGATGAGCGCTGCAGCGCGCCAAAGCTGCATTTCCGGCCATCGATCCTCTGGGTCGAGACGATGTATTTCGGCCCATTCGTTAACCGCAAGCCCCAATACTTTCTCGACCGCCTCATCACGGCCCAGCGCCTCTGCGTCCATCGTCATCTCCCTGCGACGGTCGCTAGACCGTGACGCCTATGGGCTCGCGCTCCGTCAGGCCCGGCAACGGCAATTGGCGCACGACTTCCTCTAGGCGCTGCCAGGTGCGATCCCAGGCACCGTACTGCTCAAGCTCTGAAAAGAAGCCCTCGATGTCGTGGCCAACCGTCCGGTAGACCGTGATCGGGTTGCCAAACTTGTCTTCCTTCTCCTCAAGCTGAATATGGAGCAGCTCGTGATAGACCAGGGCCTCGATCTGGCGCGCGTCGTAGCCCACGTCCGTGCAATGGTCAGCAGCCAGCCAGACCAGGAAGTGCGCGCCGCCCGCGTAGTGCTTTGCAGCGCCCGAGAGCTTGACGCACTTGCCCATGATCCAGTTGCCGCCCGAGCTGCCACCCTTGTGCTTCCAGCGATAGTCGATCCGTAGATGGCCATCGTTGAGGCTTGTCAGCGGGCCGGACTCGATCAGTTGGTCGCCAATAGCCCGCAGCTCAGGCGCCGTGATGAAGTCCGTAAACACGGGCACGCCTTCACGTCCGGGTATCGGTGGCGCTGTCGTGCCCGTAACAAAGGCTTCCTCGCTCGGTATCTGCATCGCGGTTCCTTTCTAAATCTGTCGCCCGCCCTCACAGAGGCAAGTAGCGCAAGGGCGGGCGTGAGCTTATTCGGCCACCTAATGCACTCCACGACTAAAGCTCGTTCTCGCCTCGTCCAGCCCCGCTCGGCGCATGTCCCGACACACCGAGAGAGGCCGGACGCGACGCCGATGCGGGGGAAGCAAAGAGGAAAGAACCCCCGCATCGGACGAACACGCCTAGACCTTCGTCTTCTGGATCAACTTCTCCAGGATTACCGGCAACTCGAATGGGTCGATGTCCTGCGGCTCTTTGCCTGCCTCATCCGTCACGTGCTTTTTGTTGATGCCGTGCCGTTTTGCGACCACCCAGAAGGCGGTCCAGTCCACCTCGGGATCGCCGCTGGCGTCTACCTTCAGGAAAGTCGCCGTGTCGTCTGCCACGGGCTGCGGATTCGAGAACGCAGGCGCTTTTCCTGACTTCGGCCGAGCCGTCAGGTCTTCTATCTTCGGCCACGAGTCTTTGTCCTTACGGATAATTTTGACTAGGCACTTTCCACCGACCAGCTCCTCAGTGTCGAAATCGAGGACGGTATCGAAATCGATGGGATGGCCCAGCGCCTCGGCCCACCGCGTAAGCTTGGCCTTTGGTGAGATTTTGCGGTTGGCCATCCCATCTAGCTCAATCGGCTCACCGGTCTCTTCGTCCGGCACGTCGTCCAAGGCTAGATAGAGGCGCACAATGTTGCCGTCACCAAATTGTGGCTCATCTAGCGTGTCGTCTTTGACCCGTACACAGGTCCCCAGATAGACTCCCGCTTCCACGTTCGGCATTCCCGTTGATTTCGTTACTTCTATTCGTGACATCTGTCTCCCTTGTTCGTGGCTCTATGGCCAAAGGCCCGAAGGCCGCTTACCGCTTGTTAGTTCGCTCCCCGGACGCGAGCCTCTTCCTGGTCTGCCAGGTAGTTGTCGGCGCCTTCTTGCTGAACGCGCTCCCTGTCGGCCTTCTTGTCAGTGACTACCAGCGCGGTCGTCATCCGATTAGGGAAGGCGTACTTCTCAGCGCCGCCAACCTGCTGCCCGGCCTTCTTCACCGCTGCGTCATCGACCTTGAGGCAGCCCTGTAGCAACATCCGCTCAAACAGCACGCGGTCCTTTTCCCAAAGGCTGAGCAGGTCGTAGTCTCGGCCCGAGCGCCGGTTCTGTAGCTTGGCTTCGATCTCCCGCTCCCCGTCGTAGATCGTTTCGCCCTCGTGCTTTTCGAGGTAGCCCTTAAGCAGCTTGCCGATCATCTCGACCTGCTTGCCGTAGCTGTCCCGCATTGCTCGGTCGCGGCAGAAAGGAGCGAGCATCCCCGTGAGAGTCTCGTGGCTCAGTTCGTACTCGGTGTCTGCTGTCAATTCATCCTCCTTCGGCGGGCCTAACCGCGCCCTGTCGTAGCTGCTGTAGTAGTCGTCGCCCGTGCGGGTATCGAGGCTGACGCTCATCGCCCCATCCTCTCGTCACGCTCCCGGTCAGGGTCTTTCTCAGTAGGCTCGTCGTTGTACTCAGTGCAGCCGCACTCCGCGCACCAAGCGCCGCCACCATCGTGCTCGTCTATGTCGTGGCCGCAGTTCGTGCACGGCGGCCTGCCCGTAAGCTCGCGCTCGTTGCCGCGTACGCCGGAAGGGTAGTAGTTCATCTCGCCACCGCCGGGCCATTCACCACGCCCGCCACAATCAACACGGCCACAACCACCGCGACGCTGATAAGCAACGCGCTACCGTAGTCCTCCAGCCTCACCAGCCACCGGGGCGTGTCCTCATAGGTCTGGAGCGGGACACGCGCGCCGGGCAGCCTGTACCGTCTCCGGCACTGGAAGAAGCGCTCCTCACGGTTGGTCATAAGAGCACCGCTAGTAGGCTTTCCAACTCTTGAGGTACATTCCACAAGCCCAGAGAACCGGAGAAAGGGATCGGCTCATCGAGCTTTAATACGAGTTCGAATTGCCATGCCCAACGCCCATAGGAGTAATCGCCGTAGTACCGTTCAAGAGCTGATACTTCTAGCTCGACCTCTTGCGTTGGCTGTATGTTGACCAGCCGGACGACGCCGATGATTGCGCCACGGGCGCCACGGCTGGGTAAGCGGCCAAGTGTTAACTCCGTCGAGGCGAAGTCTTTGGCGTAACCAGGGAATCTTTTAGCCGCATGAATCGCAAGCAGGCCCCGATATGTCGTAGTCCAACTACGCGTTTCGTACTGTTTGCGGCCCTCGACCACCAACTGCGCCCACGGCTGAGTCAGGCTGAGTGCCTTCATAGCGCACGCCCGTCGATCAGCGCCTTCGCC
>CAZNHI010000265.1:0-4223 GCA_964572535.1 uncultured Dehalococcoidia bacterium | reverse complement strand
CGCCCAGCTCGCGCAGCAACTCGCCCAGCGGCACGCGGCCATCGCGGTCCTCGGTCAGTACCAGCAACTCACCACCCGCGGCCTCGATCGACCGTCGCCACTCGCTGGTCGAACGCACCGTCGTCGCAACCAGCGTCTTGGCCACGGGCGAAAACACCTTCGCCTCCGGCGACACGCGCCCCGTGCTGTCCAGCACCACCCGCAGCGGCTGCCGCTCCGCCAGCACTCCCTCAGGGCGCGCCGTGAGCTGAGGGTCGTCAATCACAACCGTCGACGAGCCGATGATGATCGCGTCCAACTTCGTCCGGCCCTGGTGAGCCCAGGTCAACGTCGCGGGGCCGCTGACCCAGCGCGAGTCGCCACTCGCTGCCGCGATGCGACCGTCCAGGCTGGCGGCGTACTTGGCGATCACGAACGGTAGCTGCGTCCGGCGGTGCTTGATGTACGCCTCCAACAGGCGCGCTGAGTCCTCCGCCCCATCTCCTTCTTCGACCACGATCCCCGCCGCCTCGAGCTGCCGCCGTCCGCTACCCGACACCTGCGGGTCCGGGTCCTCGATCGCGAACACGACCTTCCCTACGCCCGCGGCAATCAATGCGTCCGTGCAGGGCGGCGTCCGGCCGTGGTGGCTACAGGGCTCCAACGTCACATAGATGGTGCTGCCGCGCGCCGACGCCCCTGCCTGCTCCAGCGCAACGATCTCGGCGTGCGGACCGCCCGGCGGCCGCGTGTAGCCCTCACCGACGATGCGCCCGTCGGCGACGATTACCGCGCCGACCCACGGGTTGGGACTGGTCGAGCCGTGGGCTCGGCGCGCCAGGTCAAGGGCCTGGCGCATGATGCCGGACGGAGGGCTCACTTCTCGCCGCGGCGTCGCCTGTGCGGGCGAGAGGGCAACGGCCTCCGATAGTTGAGGTAGTAACGGCTGGGCTCCGGGCCGTCCTGCCCCTGGTACTTCGAGCCCTCAGAGCCGTAAGGCTTGTCCGCGGGCGTCGTCAGGCGCGAGAACGATATCTGGGACACCGGCATCTTGTAGTACAGCGTCACGGGCAGGTTGCTGATGTTGCTCAACTCCAGCGTCAGCCGCCCCTTGAACCCCGGGTCCACGAAGCCGGCCGTGGAGTGGACGATCAGCCCCAGGCGCCCCAGCGAACTCTTCCCGTCCAGCCTGCCGACCAGGTCCGGCGGGATCTCCACTCGCTCCAGCGTCACCGCCAGCGCGAATTCGCCGGGGTGCAAGATGAACGGCTTCTCCTCCGTGATCGAAGTCAGCTCCGTGAGGTTGAGATTGTCTTCCTTGACGTCGATGTACGGCACGCGGTAGTTGCGGAAGATGCGAAACTCCCTGCCCAGCCGCAAGTCGACGCTGGCTGGCTGCAGGTATTGTTCGTCCCACGGGTCGATGACTAGATGGCCCGCGTCTATCTCTTCACGGATGGTGTGGTCGCTGAGGACGGACGTGACCTTGCCCCCCCGGACGGTTACTTAGGCGGATTCTAACCGCGCCCCATCCGCGGGGCAACGAACACGACACATAGGCTATCGGCATAGGTCATAGGCATCAGATGTCTCCAAATGCCCTATGCGCTATGTCTATGCTCTATACCCTCGTCAGTCCACCGCGTACAGCACGTTCACCGTTATCGTCACTGTCAGCTCACCCGCCTGCACCGGCGTCTCGCTGAAGGTATCCGCGCCGGCAGCCGAAGGCGCTGCCAGGTCGCGCTGGTAGGGGATGTAGCCGCTGCTTTCGGAGATCGAAAGCAGCTTGCCCAGCTTGGCGCCGCCGTGGTCAGCCAGCTGCTCGGCCTGCTCGCGTGCCTTCTTCACGGCCTGCTCGCGCGCCTGCTTCTGCAGCTCCGTCGGGTCATCGATGCCGAACCAGATGCCCTGCACCACCGCGTCATTGCCGCCCGCGTCGGTCGCCGCGTCGATTGCCGCACCCGCCTTATCCAGGTCGCGCACCTTGGCCGTCACCACGTTGCTCACCACGTAGCCGACGATCCGCTGCGGTTCGCCGCGAAGGCCGCTGAAATCGTACTGAGGGCTGACGTTGAACTGGACGGTCTGGATGTCCTTCTCCGCCACGCCGTTTTTCTTCAGGGCGTCGATTACGCCTTTCTGCGCCGCGGCCGCAGCCTCGCGAGCCTCCCCGATACTCGCCCGCTGCGCCGAAACGCCGACGCTGAGCACCATCACGTCCGGCTTCCCCACCGCCTCCCCGGTACCTGTGGCGCTGACGCCCGTCACCGGCGCGCTACCTGTTTGCACGTACGTGTCGCCGTCGGCGCTGCAGGCAGTCGCCAGCAACGCCAACGTGCCAATCAGCGGAAGCAGTGCCATCTTGAGGTTCATCTGTGGGTTACCTTTCTCATCTACGTGTGACTCGGGGCAGATACACGACGGCCAGGGACGCCACCAGGGCCAGCGCGGCCACGATCTCCAGAATGCGCAGCGTCGAGATGCCGCCCGACTCGTCCTCAGCTGCCCCGTTCGACGGCAGGAAGAACGAGTCGTCGTCGCCGGCGTCTGCGCCACCGCGGTCCAGACTCGGCGGCGCAGCCGCGGTCGGGTTAGGCGTGCTCGCGGCCGGCTCCGTAACGGCGCCCGCTGCACTGGAGGTCGAGTTCGGCGTGCTCGCGGCCGAATCCGTGCTGGCGCCGGCAGCACTGAAGGGTGTCTGCGTCCCCTGCGGTGCCAGGGGTCCTTCGAACGTTTGAGCCCCCGCGTCCGCCGCACCCTTGTCCGCCGATTCCGCCTGCCTTTCAGCCGCGGGCGCACCCGAGGTTGCGGCTCCGCCGGCGTCGTCTGACGAGGACGACATGCTGGAGAAGTCGACCGTGTCGACGAACAGCAGCGCCACGAGCACAGTCAACGCCGCCACCGGCGCGAACGTGAAGCTCGCGCGCCGTGGCGCCGCTCGCCGCTGCACCGCGTACTCCTGCCCCAGCACAAACGACCGCGAAGTCGCCTGTCGCGGCAGCGCCGCCAGCAGCGACTTCGTCTGCCGCAGTTCTTCTGCCAGCGCCGAGCACTCCTCGCAGCCCGCCAGGTGCGCCTCGACAACGCGACGCGCGTGGGCGTTCAGCTCGCCGTCTACGTAGGCGGAGAGCTGTTCCTCAGGATGCGCGGCGCGTCTGAACCAGGCCATATCCTGCCTCTCTAATCTCTCTGACGAAATCGTCCCGGTAGAAGTTCCGGCTGCTGCAGCATCGCCTCTCGCATCCGCAGCCGCCCCCGCGCAATACGCGACTTCACCGTCCCCAGCGAAGTCCTCGTCACGGCCGCGATCTCGGCGTAGTCCAGCCCCTGGATGTCACAGAAGACGATCGCAGTGCGCTGATCCTCGGGCAGCGCTGCCAGCGCGGCTTCCAGGCCGCTGCGCAGCTCAGCGCTAAGGGCGGCCTCTTCAGGCGAGGGGTCGTCGTCCGGCGGCTCCGGCACGCCCGCCTCCAGCGCGACGTCCAGCGACGACGCAGGGCGCCTGACGCGTCGTCTCAGCTCGTCGCGGCAAAGGTTGGCGGCGATGCGAAGGATCCAGGGCCGGAAAGCCTCCCCGCGCAGAGAGCCGATGTTGCGCCAGGCGCTGACGAACGCCTCCTGCGCCGCATCCTCCGCCGCCTGCGCCTGCCCCAGCATGCGATAGCAGACGTTGTAGACCAACGACTGGTATTCGACGACCAACTCATTGAACGCCGAGAGGTCACCTTCGCGGGCGAGGCGGGCGCGATATTCCTCCCTAACCACGGAATCGATTCAACGGTCATAGCGACCCGGTGTCAAATCAAGGAGCCGCCGTGGGCCAAACACCGGAGGAAACTCGACGCCGCGTCCCGCCCTTTAGCGGGGTCCGGGGTGCCCCCGGCTTTCAGTGCAAGAGGGTGACCCCGATGCCCGAGCCCTCAGCCCGGAGAACTGCACCCGCCGCCCGCGCCTTGCCCCTGTCGTTGCGAGCCATCGCCGCAGCGAGGCGAAGCAACCTCGGTCTCACGCCCGCTTGCCCACGCCACCCCCCAACGCAGTCCACCAACCGGCCGTCATAGTCCCCCTCTCCACAATGTCGAGAGGGGGTGTCCTTCCTTCCAGGCAGGACACGGGTAACCCTCGTAATGCCCCGCATCCAGCCCCTTTAGCGGGGTCCGGGGTGTCCCCGGATTCAACACCAGGACCGCATCCAGCCCCTTTAGCGGGGTCCGGGGTGTCCCCGGATTCAACACCAGGAC
>CAZNHI010000264.1:0-4223 GCA_964572535.1 uncultured Dehalococcoidia bacterium | reverse complement strand
CGTACATCCCGATCGGGCCGGGAGGCTCGGGCAGGTCGACGAGCCCGCGGGCGAGAGTGCTATAGAGCCGCATCACTTTCCCGTATGTCGTCGCGTATCATCACGTAATGCGTTATGTGGCATATGCAGGGGTTTCTCGGATTGACCATGAGTCCTCGTGACGAAGCGTATCGACCTGTTGTGGTGCGTTCGTTTGCAGTCTCGTTTGCAGCCTCGTCGGCTGGCGAACCATTGAACAAGTCGAGGCGACTGTTCTGGCCGGAGACGCTACTGAGCGTTGGCGGACGCATCGCGCTGCGCTAAGAGTCCGTTCTAGCCGTAGGGAGTCGTCAGCTAGATGGACTTGTCAGGTTGGCCTGGGAGGCCCTGCTGGCGAGTTGCGGCTGCTGCCTCACGCATGACATTGGAAGAGCGTGCACGCCATCGGTTCAATAGCGGCGTCTCCGCCGTCGGCGGCTCGCTAAGCCGACGAACGGAGGCGTGCATCTCCTGCGCCTCGCGACCGGCAGATCTGTGCGCGCGGTGACCCCTGGGAAGTCTGCCGCTGTTCTCGGCCCGAAGACGCAAGTGCGTCTCCATGGCAGAGTCAACTGCGCGCTGATCCAGCGGCTGACCATCCTCGGCTCTAAGAGAAAGGAGGTGGGCTTCCAATTCAAGAATCTTGTAGTCGACCTTGTTGCAACGATTGTGCATCAGGCGAACATTGCCAGCCTCAAGCGTGCCGCCACCCCTCTTCAAGATCGGGAAGTGGTCATTGGAACGGTTCCAGACGTCAGGAGGATGCCGCTTCTCGGTGAAGGCAGAGGGACCTTCCGGGCAGTAACAGTCTTCCCCCATCGCGCAACGATCGACGTCAGCCTCTTCCATCGACACATCATCGCCTACTGGGAGACACCGGCTTTAGCTAGGGCAGGTAGTGCGTTAGGCCAGTTGTTCCACGCTACTCGCCATCTCGGGGGAGATCAGGCGCAGGTGGTGCCCCCGAACGGCTCCTGCCCTGACGTTGCCACTGAGTCCTGCGCTACGTAATACTACGTAGAAATATCATTTCGAGAACCGTAAGGAGACCACTGTGGCGCGAACGCAAGGCGCGAAGAACAAGAGCTGGAGAGGTCGAAGCAGCGGGGAAGTTCCTGATTGAGAAGGCCAAACTTATGCGCAAGAACGAGATACTGAAGGCGGCGCTGAAGAAGGTCACGTCGAAGTGAGTCGCCGGGTCACCCAGTTCGCGCACGCCCCGGTCCCAGCAAGGAGTGTGTCTGTTGCCGACGCGAGGCACTGACCAGTGGAGTGAGACCTACTGCGACCGGCGCTTCCACCCGCCCCACCTGACGGGCCTGCCCTACTGGTTCTACTGCCGCCTCGAACCTGGCCACGACGGAGACTGCGACTGTGAAGCAGCCCACGAAGCAATGAACAGGAACACCCAGGACTGAGGATTCGACCGCCCCGAACGCCGGATAAGTGAGCGGTGCTCCTCTTCCAGTTCGGGACCGCCCCCGTCTACTCAGTGCCCGCCTCCCCGGCGCGGAGGGTTATGTCCTTTTGATCCATGCTACTGAGCGTGAGGGGGCTGCGAGTGAGGCGGGCGCAGGTGTGCCCTCGCGACCTTGACACGAAGGTCGAATAGATCGAGACTCGTGCCACAAGGAGTGAGGTCGGCTCGCGTAGCGGCCGGTAATCCACCTAGAGAGGGGAATGCAGTTGCGACTCAAATGGATCCTTCCAGGCGTCGCCGCGCTGGTACTGGGCGTCAGCGTCAGCGTGGCAATCGCCGCGCACGTAGCGCAGGTCGACCCCGCAACCGTTCCGGTCGGCTTCCTCGCGACGCACAGCGACGTTTCGAATTTCGACATAGCGCCCCTCGCACGGGCCGTCAAGAAGCACCGGGCAGACGTTTTCGTCTGGCACCTCCGCCTCGCTCCGAATAGCTCGCTGGGCTGGCACACGCACCCAGGCCCCGCAATCGTCACCGTCGTCAAAGGTTCTCTCGGGTACCAGGCGGAGGTACAGGGCGAGTGCGTGACGACGTGGTACGAAGCCGGAACTGGGTTCATGGATCCGGGATTCGGGCAGGTTCACCGCGCGGTTTCACGTGGCGACGGCTTCGATGCTTACACGACCTTCGTGCTTCCGAGCGGAAGTCCGGGCCATTCGATCCCGGCCGATCCGCCAGAGGCCTGCGCGTAGCTTGTGGGACGGAGGGGTTCGACGGGCCCCTCCGTCCTCGCCGGCTTTTAATCGGGGTCAGTTGGCGAAGTGGGATGGTTTCAACATCTAGTGCCGAAAGACGAGCGCAGCGACCTGCTCCGCTGCCTCCTCCTGCATTCCTGGCAGCACGTGGGAGTAGGTCTGAAGCGTGATCGAGATGTCCGAGTGACCGAGACGTTCTTGGACGACTTTAGGGTGAACACCTGCCTGTAAAGCGAGCGTCGCGTGGGTGTGCCTCAGCGTGGAACCTGATCCGCGTCAATTTCGCTTCCTTCGATTTCTCGGTCTTGGAGGACCCAACGCCGGGGGTCAAGACGAGGAGACTCCTAGGTTGGCGGAAGCACCCGGCGCTCTACATTCACGGCAAAATCTCATTCAGCACGGCCTCGACGTAACTGATGATGCGATCTAGCTCATCCCGTTGAGTCCCTGCGTGGAAAGCCCTGCTCGCCCGTGTGTAGAGCATCCGACCTAGCGCGCCGACCTTGGTATCAACGATTTCGGCAGCCTCGGCCGCAGAGGCCTCACCGCTCGATCGTGTCTGGACGCAGTATCGAATCCGCTCGGCCTGCGTCGGCCTGCCTTCGTGACCCACAAACCAGGGTTGCCCAGCTACGTCGTCATCTGGCGCGAGAATGTGAATAGCACCGCGCATAACCTCACGGATCTCCCCAGCGGGACCGAGGAAGGTATGGCGGTCAGCCGCCATGTCGAGATGCACCTGTCGATAGCTTGAAGCCAGTTCAGGACTGACGCGTTCGAGGCGTTCGGCGAGTCCGCCTCGGGCGGCGGATGCCACCGGAGGAGCCGCGGCTGACGTCCACCTCGCAGCCTCGTACGCGGGCAGAATGTCGCGGTCAATCGTGCGCGCGACTGCACGTAGCTTCGCGCGAAGATCCGTGATGACCATCTGTCCAGCCGACCAAGCAAGAAGCTCTTGCAGTTCTCTGTCAACCACATCAATGGCGGGGAAGTCACCGAGGATAGTGGTCACCCGCGGGCGATAAGTCTGAAACCAAGCGCCGACCGACGCCCGTAGGGCATTAACGTCCTCTCGTGAACGAGTGGTGCGGGCCGTGCGACGACCAAGAGCGCGTTCGAGCGCCTTGAGTCCTTGGGACGCCTCGTCGAGCGCGAACGCGTCCTGCACCCCGAAGTTGGGCATCTACCCGAGGGTGTGATCGACCAGGTTGAAGCCGACTGGACTTAGCTTGTACTCACCCGGGGCTACGCGTACGAGATATCCGGCGCTTTGCGCATTGACCAGAACCTGCGCGATCCGCTTGGGCAGTGGATACCGCGCCTGGCGAAAGACTTCTGTTGCTTTCCGCGCATCGATCGCGGGAACTCGCATTCCCGGCGGTGCGACCTCGGTCAGGTAGTACGTCGCAACTGAGATCGCCTCGGACTGGGAGGAAGGCGACTTCTGTTGGAAGAACGACCTGGCGTCGATCTGCCCACGACTGGGTGAGGGCTCAGCGCTCGGTGCAGTCTCCTTCTCTGGCGGCCGAGGTACGCGCCCTGCCAATACCTCAGACAGAGCACGAACGATCTCCACGACGCCATCTTTCGCGCCGTGAACCTCGATCTCCGCATCCCCTACCGTGACCTTTACGTCGTACTTCTCTTCCGGCATCGCGCCCTCCTATTGCCTTCGCTGAACACCACAGTAAGAGGCAGACAGGACACTTCGGGTGAACTCAACGTGACTGCGTTTGCAGTTCGTTTGCAGCGCCCCTCAGAAGACGTCTATTTCCAGGCCTTCTTCCTACAGTGCGTTATAGAGCCGCATCGATCCTCCGGAGCGCCTCGTCCTGCGGCAGCGCGGCGATCACCGTCCAGAGCTCGGGGCCGCGCTCGGCGCCGGTGAGCGCGAGCCGGATTGCCTTCAGGTCGCCGCCGACCGCCTTCAGCTCGCGCACGATCTCCTTTCCGTCCAGCCCGCTCGCCCGGAGCACGGCGAAGCGTTGCAGCGTCGGCCTCGCGTCCTCGGAGAGCTGGACGGGCTGCGG
>CAZNHI010000263.1:0-4250 GCA_964572535.1 uncultured Dehalococcoidia bacterium | reverse complement strand
GGTGCTCAGGATGCACTTCGCCTCCCGCTGCGGCGGGATGGCTGGCAACGACAGAGCTTAGGGTCGCTAATTTCCATAAGTTGGGGGAGTTAGGGTTGACAGTGGGGGTATCGATGGTAGGATGTGGGAGCTTGTGGGGAAAAGTGGGGAGAATGTCAGGCAGCTGACGTTTTCCGGGGAGTTGAGGCCCGGAAAAAGATGTTGTTTCTCGGCAGGCATGAATATGCGATGGATGAGCGGGGGCGATTACCGATGCCGCCGCGTTACAGGGATGCGTTGATGCAGGGAATGATCCTCACGCAGGGCACACCAGACCACTGCATACGCGCATACCCCAGCTCTAACTTTGATGAGCAGGCGGCGTTGTACATGAACGAGCCTGTGACCACGCGCAACGGCCGCGTCATGCGGCGGGCCTTCTTCAGCGGCGCCTACCCGGCGGAGCTGGACCGGCAGGGGCGCGTGCTGATTCCGCCGGTGTTGCGCGGCTACGCCAACCTGGCAACAGACGTGGTGGTGGTTGGCACAGGCGAGGCGATAGAAATCTGGAACGCTGCGGACTTCGCATCGGCGCTGACGGCCGAGGAGAGTGCGTACTTGCAGAGCCTGGATTCGGAATGACGTTGTTGATGGACGCTCGCGTTACCCATGACCCCGTGATGCTCCGAGAGGTCATCGCGGCGCTGGACGTGCGGCCGGGCGGGCGATATATCGATTGCACCGTTGATGGCGGCGGACACGCCGAGGCGATCCTCGAAGCGGCGTCGCCGGGCGGGGCATTGCTGGGCATCGACGCTGACCCGCTGGCGATCGAGATGTCACGGGAGCGCCTGGCGCGCTTCGGCGATGCGGTGGCCATTGTGAACGGCAACTTCAGGGACCTGGACCGGCTGTGTCGCGAGAGCGGCTTCGCGCCGGTGAACGGGATCCTGTTCGACCTGGGACTCTCGTCGCATCAGCTGGCGAGCGCCCGGGGGTTCAGCTTCCGCATCGAGGCGCCGTTGGACATGCGCTTCGGCCCGGCTGAGGAATCTACCGCGTCTTACTGGGTAAACGAGGCCAGGGAAGACGAACTTGCAGACGTGATCTGGCGCTTCGGCGAAGAACGGCAGAGCCGTCGCATCGCCCGCGCCATCGTTAAGAGTCGTCCGCTGAGGACGACCACCGAACTAGCCAAAGCCGTCGAGCAGGCCGTGGGCCGGAGGCCGGGAAGTCAAATTAACCCCGCCACCAAGACGTTCCAGGCCCTCCGCATCGCCGTCAACCAGGAACTAGCCAGCCTGGCCGAGGCGCTGCCTAGGGCTCATGGTCTGCTCGGCTTTGGATCCCGCCTTGTGGTGATTAGCTACCACTCGCTCGAGGATCGAATTGTTAAACAGTTCATGGCGCGCGAATTCCGCGATTGTCTGTGCCCGCCGTCGCAGCCGGTATGCACGTGTGGCCACAAGGCCACGCTGAAGCCGGTGACGCGCGGCGTGCTGACACCATCGCAGGAGGAGATTGCAGCCAACCCGCGCAGCCGCAGCGCCAAGCTGCGCGCCGCAGAACGCCTGGTTGCGTGATCAGTCGCGATGGCGACACTAGACCGCCTTGGCCCAGCCCCGACGCAAACGGGGCTATCTGCAACGACCTGGAGGCCCCGTCGCGCGATAGCCGTCGCCCTTATGGCGGTGGCGGCTATTGCGCTTCTCCAGGTCGTTCAATCCTCTGGCTTCGCCCACACCGGTCAGCAGCTGCAGCGTCTGGAGATGGAGCGCGTCACTTTGAAGGCGGAGGTCTACGACCTGGAAGCCGAAGTGGCAGCGCTCTCGTCGCTGGAGCGCACCGAGCGCGCGGCGAAGGAGCGCCTGGGCATGATCCAGGCGCGGACGATTACCTACATGTCGGTGGAAGTCGAGGCGCCGTCGGGCCCGCTGCTGCCGCGGCCGCTGGTGACGCCGTCGGGCGAGCATCCCGCGGGCGAGCCGTGGTGGGAGTCTGTGATCAAGGCGTTGCCGGTGCCGTAGGGGGAACCTCTCCCCCCAGCCCCCTCTCCTGCATTGAAAGATGGGGCTCTGCCCCAAAACCCGCTAAAGAGGCGTATGGGGTGAGGGCCGTTGATGCAGGCGCGGGAGCTGTCAGCGGATGGGGAGCGGATAAGCGGATGAGATTCTCGGCCGCTGGGTGGGTGGCTGGTGGTGACGATGTTGGGTGGGCTGGGCGCAGTGAGTTGCGCCTGTACCGAGACGACGAGGCGTTTAACCTCACCCCCCGGCCCCCTCTCCGTCGACGGAGAGGGGGAGTCAGGCTGGTCAGACGATGAGGAGCTTTCGAGAAGGCCTGGGCGCTGGGGTTGTGGGCGAGACGTGGGCTGGGCGCGATGAATCGCGTCCCTACAGTGACGACGGGGCGTGGTTGAGTAGAACAACCCTGCAGGGTGAATCCTGCAGCTTCGCCGACGAGGCCTCCGTAGTAACAGGTAAGGCGATGGCCGGGCTTGCCTCTTGCTGCCGGCGACTGGCGTCTTTGCGAGGCTGAGCGATGGCGCGGAACAACTCCCGGTTTACGTGGCGTTTTGGGGTGCTGGCTTTGGTGCTGATTGCGGCTACCGCCGGGATTACGGCGCGGCTGGTGTATATCCAGGTGTTGCACCATCAGCGTTACTGGCTGGAGGCGCAGGCAGAGCACCTGGAGAAGAAGCTGGTGCGCTCCGAGCGCGGGGCGATCCTGGACCGTAACGGGTTCCCGCTTGCGACCTCTACCGACGTCTACGACGTGTACATCGATCGTCGCGCCTGGGAAGAGGACGTGACTAAGGCCGAGGAAACGGCGGCCGGCCTGGCGAGGCATCTGGGCACGGATGAGTCTGTCTTGCTGGCGAGGCTGCTGGACGACCGCGAGGGACCGATCGAGCTGCTGGCGGATGGCCTGGAGTTCAGCGCGGGGCGCGAGATCGAGAAGCTTTACCTGCCGGGCGTGACGCTGGCAACAGCGAACGAGCGCTTTTACCCCGAGGGCGACATAGGGTCGGCGTTGCTGGGATTCCTGGGACGCGACCATAGCGGCCTGGCGGGCCTGGAAGCCGACCTCGAGAGCGTGCTGGGCGGCCAGCCGGGGGTGCTGTACTTCGAGCGCGACGGGGGCGGCCAGCCGATCGCCGCCGGGCTCCTGCGCGAAGAGCCGGGGAAGCCAGGATCCGACGTGCGCCTGACCATCGACCGCTACATCCAGCGCCTGGTAGAGGTGGAGCTGGACCAGCAAATCAGGGACCACAAGGCCTCCGGCGGGACGATCCTGGTGATGGACCCGCAGACCGGCGCGATCCTGGCGATGGCGAGCCGTCCCAGCTTCAAGCTCTCCGAACTCAACCTGGACGAGCCGGACATCAACCTGTACCGGAACCGCGCCGTCACGGACGCCTACGAGCCGGGCTCGGTGATGAAGGTAGTGACGATGGCGACGGCGATTGACCTGGGCCTAGTTAACCCGAACACCACCTACAACGACACCGGCGTGGTGGAGAAGGGTGGTTACACGTTCAAGAACTGGGACTTCAGTGCCAACGGCACGCAGACGATGACGCAGCTGCTGCAGAAGAGCCTGAACACCGGCGCGATCTGGCTGAGCGACCAGATCGGCGCGAAGCGTCTGTATGACTCACTGAAACGGTTCGGCTTCGGCGAATCGACGCACTCGGGCCTGGGCGGCGAATCGGCGGGGCTAATCCGCACGAACGAGGCGGCGGACTGGTACTCCGCGGACCTGGCGACCAACAGCTACGGCCAGGGCATCGCGACGACGCCGTTGCAGGTGATCACGGCGGTGTCGGCGGTGATCAACGGCGGCAAGCTGATGCGCCCTTATATAGTGGAAGAGATCGATGGCCCAGACGGGCGGCGCATGTTCGAGCCGGTGGTGGTGCGGCAGACGATTTCGGCGCGCAGCTCGGAGACGATGGTCGAGATGATGCACCAGGTGGTGGATGGGGTGCCGGGGCATCGCGGGCAGGTCAAAGGCTATGATGTGGGCGGTAAGTCCGGTACGACCCTGGTCTCAATCCCGACGGGCTACGCGCTCGACTCGACCCTGGCGACGTTCATCGGCTTCGCGCCGGTGAAAGACCCGCAACTGATCATGCTGGTAAAGATCGATACGCCTCAGGACGACCCGCTGGGTGGCATTGTGGCCGCGCCGGTGTTCGGGAAGCTTGCCCCGAAGATCTTGAATTACCTGAACGTGCGGCCGAACAGCCAGGTTGTGCAGGCGGGGCG
>CAZNHI010000262.1:0-4257 GCA_964572535.1 uncultured Dehalococcoidia bacterium | reverse complement strand
ATCGCCACGGACCACGCGCCGCACGCCGTGCAGGAGAAGCTCTGCGAGTTCGACAACGCGGCCTTCGGGATGATCGGGCTGGAGACGGCGCTGTCGTTGGCGTTGAGCGCCGGATTGAGCGTCGAACGCATCGTCGAGGCGCTGACGCTGGGTCCGGTGCGCGCTTTGGGCCTCGAGCTTTGGGTGCCGGGCATCGGGACGCTGTCGCCGGGCGCGCCGGCAGACGTTGTGGTCTTCGACCCCGGACGCGAGTGGACCGTGCAGCGCGAGACTCTCGCCTCGAAGGGCAAGAACACACCGCTGTTGGGGCAGACACTGCGCGGTCAGGTGGTCGCTACGGTATACGCGGGCGAGGTGGCGTACGCGCTGGAAGAGGTAAGAGTGTAACTCGCCAGATAAGACTCTATGTATGATATTCTTACTAAAATACCATGAGTCTTACTGAGGAGCAAAGAGTATGCAATCAATAGTTTCGGTGAAGGGCCAAACAGTGGTGCCAAAGGAGATTCGGGACGCCTTGGGCATCAAGCCGCGTACGAAGCTTATCTGGACGATCCGGGATGGTTCCGCCGTCGTGCAGGCAATGCCAGACGATCCAATCGGAGCAGCGATGGGGGCGCTCAAGCATCTCAAGTTCTCGACTGCGGACCTCCTGGCCGAACGTCGGGCTGATAGGGACAAAGAAGAGGCACAGGCAGAGGAGATGCTGAAGAGATGGCGGTCTACGTCCTCGATACGTCAGCGATCTTAGCGTCCTTCAAAGCAGAATCAGGCTTCGAGGAGGTCAGGCGAATTCTGCGAGAAGCTGATGAGCGGGACGATGTCACCATCTACATCCCTTTCGTGGCGCTGATGGAGGTCGAATATCAGTTCCTGCGTTTAATCGGGGAGCCAGAGGTTGAATACTGGATGAACGTGGCGATGAGTTGGCCAGTACAGATTCTGGAGTCGACGCCGGAATGGCGGCGGGCCGCCGCTTTCGTCAAGGCACCAGGAAAGGTCTCTCTGGCCGATGCGTGGGTCGCCTCACTCGCGCTACTTCTGGATGCAGAGCTCGTGCACAAGGACCCGGAGTTCGATACGGTCGAGGGCCTGAAGGCGCTGCGCCTACCTTACGACACGCCCCGGCCGAGGAACTCGTGACCTCCGTGGCGTCTTTGGACGTGAAAGCCGAACTCGCCTCGATCACCGCGACCCTGGAGGCAAGACGTGACCCTGCTTATGAGCGGGGGATGCGGCGCACGGTGCCTTCCGCGCTGCCGGCACACGCGACGCGGCTACCGGCGATCAGGAAAGTCGCGACGGAGTGGACGCGGGCGCACAAACAGGCGGGTGGCGAGGACGTCATTGCTCTGTGCGAGGCCCTTTGGGCAACAGGCTGGCGCGAGGAGATGCTGGTCGCGGTGATGGTGCTCGCGCGGTCGAAAGAAGCGATGGAGATGGTGTCCTGGGAGGTCATCGAGCGCTGGTCGGGTCAGATAGAGAACTGGGAGCACGTTGATAACCTGGCGGGCGAGGTAACCGGTCGCTTACTCCGCGAGCGACCCGCTTTACGTAGGGAGGTTGCGAGCCTGGTAGGAAGCGCCCATTCGTGGCAGCGCAGGCTGGCTCTGGTCACGCTGATCGAGGCGGCGCGCAAGGACCCGTCCTGGAAGCCGGAATTAGAGGCGATGACAGTGCAACTGCGGACCGACCGTGGTACGACGATGCGGAAAGCGGTGGCATGGGCCGTGAAGACACTCCGGGATCTGGAGGCAAAGAGTGCTTGACCGCAGCCTTCGACCGGGCTCTGGGCGCGCCTTCCTGGTCCTGGAGGACGGTAGCGTCTTCCCGGGCCAGTCGTTTGGGGCGCCCGTACCGGCGACGGGCGAGGTCGTGTTCAACACGTCGATGACCGGCTACCAGGAGGCGCTGACGGACCCGTCCTACGCCGGCCAGCTGCTGGTCATGACCTACCCAATCCAGGGCAACTACGGCGTCAACGACCGCGACGACGAATCGAAGCGCATCCAGGTCAGCGGCTTCGTGGTGCGGGAGCACTGCGAGGCGCCGAGCGAGCGCATGATGACCGCGACGCTAAACGACTATCTGCTGGAGCGCGGCGTGCCCGGGATCAGCGGCATCGATACGCGAGCGCTGACGCGACGGCTACGCAGCGCCGGCGTCATGATGGGCGCTCTGATCCAGGACGAGTCGCCGGAGGCTGCGCTGGCGCGCCTGCGGGAGTCGTCGCGCTACGGCAGCGTTGACCTGGTGCCGGGCGTCAGTGCGGAGCGGCCGTTCGCGTGGCCTCCTGAGGGCGTCTACGCGCCGGACGGCAGCATCGTGGTCACCAGGCGCGTCGTGCTGCTGGACCTCGGCGTGAAATACAACATCATGCGCTCGCTGCGGCGCCTGGGCTGCGATGTCATGGCCATGCCCGCGCAGACCACGGCGGCCGATATTCTAGCCCTGCGCCCGGACGGCATCGTTCTCTCGCCGGGGCCGGGCGACCCTGCGCTGCTGGGTTACGTGGTCGACGCGGTAAAGGGACTGATCGGGAAGGCGCCGATCATGGGCATCTGCCTCGGGCATCAGGTGACCGGCATCGCGATGGGCGCGAAGACGTACAAGCTGAAGTTCGGGCATCGCGGCGCCAATCACCCGGTGAAGGACGTGGCGACGGGCCGCATACACATCACGGCCCAGAACCACGGCTATGCAGTCGACGGCGATGGTCTACCGCCCAGCGTCGAGGCGAGCCACCTGCACCTGAACGACGGGACCGTAGAGGGCCTGCGCGGCCGTAATGAGCCCCTCATGACGATCCAGTACCACTCGGAGGCGTCGCCGGGGCCGCTGGACAACCTGTACCTCTTCGAGCGCTTCGTGGAGATGATGACTCCTGATGCATGAAATGATGCGCTATACTTGCATCATGAATGATGAGGTGTTTGGATGCGAACGACTGTAGACATCGACCCAAAGCTCCTGGCCGAGGCCGAGAGAATAACCGGCGAGACCGGCCCCACCCGGACTGTGAACGCGGCACTACGCGAACTGGTGCGCCGTCAGAAGCTGCAGGAACTGCGTCGGTTACTTGGCACTCTCGATTTGGAGGACAACTGGCGGGAGATGGAGACTTTGGAGCTCGAGGAGATGCGGCGTAACGAAAGATGATCCTGGTCGACACGTCCATCTGGGTTGCGTCGCTGCGGCGCGAAGCATCTCTCGAACGGCAAGAGTTGGACGCTTTGTTGGACAGGGATGAAGTTGCTACGACCGACATCGTCGTCGCGGAGGTCCTTCAGGGTGCCCGGACGGAACCCGATTTCCGAGAGCTTGCCGACAAGATGGACGCACTGCACTTCTTTCACGCGGATCAGGCTGTCTGGATCAAGGCGGCAGAGTTGTCCTTCGAATTGACGCGCCGCGGACAGACCACCGCACTTTCGGACCTCGTCATCGCGGTTGTTGCTCTTGAAAATGAGCTCGAAGTCTACGCCACCGATAGTGATTTCCAACGCGTGCCGGGTCTGCAGCTCTATCAGGCGAAACAGTGACTGAGAAGCCGCGTAAGGTGCTGATCCTGGGCTCCGGCCCCATCATCATCGGACAGGCGGCGGAGTTTGATTACTCCGGCACCCAGGCCTGCCGTGCGCTACGCGAGGAGGGCGTGGTCACCGTCCTGGTCAACTCCAATCCCGCGACGATTATGACCGACGAGGAGACGGCAGACGTCGTCTACATCGAGCCGCTGACGGTCGAGGTGGTCGAACGGATCATCGCGCGTGAGAAGCCGGACGGGCTGCTGCCGACGCTGGGCGGACAAACGGGCCTCAACCTCGCCGTCGCGCTGGCGGACGCGGGGGTGCTGGAGCGCCACAACGTGCGCCTGCTCGGCACGCCTCTGGCGACGATCCGCCAGGCCGAGGATCGTGAGCTGTTCAAAGAGCTGCTGCAGCGCATCGGCGAGCCGGTGCCGGAGTCTGAGACTGTCACGACGCTGGAGGAGGCTGGAGCCGCACGCCAGCGCATCGGCCTGCCGTTGGTTATCCGGCCGGCGTACACGCTGGGTGGCACCGGCGGCGGCATTGCCCACACCGAAGAGCAGTACGAGCGCATCGTGGCCGGTGGGCTGGCGGCGAGCCCCATACGCCAGGTTTTGGTCGAACGCAGCCTCCTCGGCTGGAAGGAGATCGAGTACGAGGTGATGCGCGATGGCGCCGACAACTGCATCACGATCTGCAACATGGAGAACTTCGACCCGATGGGCGT
>CAZNHI010000261.1:0-4331 GCA_964572535.1 uncultured Dehalococcoidia bacterium | reverse complement strand
CGGGCGTTGCAGGCGTCACCGCCTGGCTCGGCACCGACCCGCCACCAGGCACGGACCCGCCACCAGGCACGGGTGACGAGCCTGCTGTGGGCGTGTTCCCGGCCCCCGCCGTACCGGTCGGAAAGACAGGAGACGCCGGCGGAGCGAGGCAGCTCAGCCCTGTGATGGTGTTGTCTTCCAACGTCACTGAACCAGTTTGCGCCAGGGCTCGACCGTTCAAGCTTGCGCCATTCAGCAGGCTGATGGACGTGAGCGCGAGAATGTTTCCGATCAACGAACTGTTTGTACCGAGAGTCGCGGAACTGGGCACCCGCCACCACACGTCGCATGGGTTGCCACCCACGACATTGGCACCGGATGAAATAATGAGTGTTGACCCAGATCTGAAGATCCAGACGCCTGACCCCTGAAGGGTGAGCGTCCCCGTCAACGTAAAGGCACCCGCACCACCAACATCCGTGCAATACACACCTGGCACGAGCGACATTCCACCCAGATTCGTAACAACAGGTCCGAAGTTCTGAGTGCACGCTGCGTTCGGCCCCGCCGTAAGCGCACCAAATGCAGCGGTGCTATCAACCTGAGCCGCAGCCGCGTTCGCGTCCGCGGTATGGATCGAGCCCGGAGGACCAACGGCACCCGGAGGAAAGCCTGTGACTGCGGAGCCTGGACTGACACCCAGATTCCCAGGCATGGTAGTCGAGCCACCATTGGTTACTGTCTCGCCGCCCAGAATGGAGTAACTCGCCGCCGCACCCAGCGTGGGGGCGGTGGCCGCCGCCTGCGCGGACAGGTTGAACAAGGCGCCAACCGCCGTCGCAAGAAGCGCGCCGAACAGGCCGACGGCAACCAGGCGCTTGCATAACTTGGTGAGTGTGGGAATGTGCGTCATTTGAACCTACCTTGCGTAAATACTACACCAAAATCGGATTTGGATAAAGCGCCTATATCATACCGCCGTTTGACAATCCATCGGACGTCTACCTGGCGAACCCTGATCGGCCGCGCCAGCCAGCTCCGGCAGGCCTCCGCAGTCTACAGCGGGACGACCAACAAGTCACCGCGGACGATCCACTCGTATATCGAGCGCCTCAAGCTTTGTCGAGGATTTCCTCGGCTCGGAGTCGTGGCTCAGAGATGTCGGTGGCGCAAACTCTCCGGCTGTACATCGACGATCTCCATCCCGAGACGAGAAGAACGCCAACAATCGGTTCATCCGTCGATAAGGAAAGCCCTCCACCGTTACGGTGTCACGACCGTAGGTAGGGGCGTCCGGCCATTGAGCAGAACATCCTGCAGCCACGCCTGCACCACCGCGGAAACCGCGGGGACATCGGTGAGCGCAAGCTCGCGTTCGAAGCCGCCGCCGACGTCGGTGGTGAGGCGAATCTGAGCTCGAAGAGGTTCGGACGACCCTTGTTCGACCCAGGCGCGGATGATCAAGAGGCCAGCTTTATCGAGCGGCATACGTCCACTCTAGGGAGGCCGCCATCACGGAGGCGTTACGGTTGTTGCAGGTCTTTGATCAGCGCCTGAATCAGGGGAGTGGGTTCCAGACCGAGCTCCGAAACAAGCATGGCGCGATAGCGTTCGTACGCCGCCAGCGCCTCCGCTCTGTTCCCTTCCGCCAGGTAGACCCGGATGAGGGCGGCGTGAGCGGTTTCCCGCAGAGGTTCTGCCTTCACAGCCGCCAGGGCTGCACTTATAGCGTCTGAGTAGTGTCCAGCGGCTGTCAGCCTCTCCGCGAGCGCGTCCAGCGCATGCAGACGCAGTTGCCGCCATTCCTCCGCCTCAACTACGGCCCAATCGTCGTACCAGTCCGGGAGCAGGTCCACCGAGAGCGTTGAGATCGCCTGGTTACCCAGGTCTCTGTCTCGATCCGCGCCCGGGTTGAGGAGTCGATGAGCCAGTAATCGCGCATCTCGGATGTCGACAGAGACGCCATCAGCCAGGGAGAGTTCCTGCGACGTTACTCGGACTACCGTGCGCTGGATCTCACTCAAGCGCGAAAGCGCGGAACGAAGACTGGCATAAGCATGTTCTTCGGATGCCTCAGGCCACAGAGTCCCCGCCAGCGCCGTGCGAGAAAGTGGCCGATCGCGTAGTGCAAGGAATGCCAGTAGGCTCTGCGACCCGCGGGGGAGATCGTGATGAGGTTTGCCGCCCACAGAAAACTCGAAGGCGCCGAGGACGGAGACCTCGATCTCACTGCTAGCGGCACGTTTGCGGTTCATCACATCAGCTCAACGTTGCCACGCAACCGGTGGAGACATTTACGAAACCCAAAGGCGCCACTCGCTTTGGCACCCTAAAATCATAAATTGCCGATCGCGCCTTGAACAGCCCGTCTTCGCACTTCGCGCGGCGGTGGCTTGTTGCACCGGGCTCACGTCGATGTCACGAACTGAAGGTGGACATCCTGCATCCACTAACGCAGGTCCTATCGAACCCCCGAAACGTGCTGATCGGCAGTATCCCGCCGATCCATCACGTCTCACCGTGGCGGTATCGAGGGAGCAAGGTCACGCCGGGACGCCGGCCTCGATGCGCTTCATACTCTCGGCGATCGCCAGGTCTTTGAGCTGCTGACGCAGCCAGTCGGACGTTTGGTGGCCGCTGATGGCGTCGCGCAGGGCAGTTGCGCGGGTGCGGCGCTCTGACGGGCACATGGTCAAAGCCTCGTAGAGCGCGGTCGCTGTGTCCACGATGTCGTACGGGTTGACGCGCAGGGCGCCATGCTGCAGCTCTTCGTACGAACCGGCGGTGTCTGACAGGGCGAGCACGCCATCACGCTCGTTGAGCAGCGGGCCCTCCTTCGACACCAAGTTCATGCCGTCCGCGATCGAATTGACCAGCAGGACGTCGTAGAGGGTCAGCGCGGCTAGCGCCTGGGTGCGGTTGTTCTCGTGGAAAACGCGCACAGGCTGCCAATTCTCAGTGCCGTAGCGGCGGTTGATCGAATCGGCAAGAGCCAGGACGCGGCCGGCGTAATCGCGATACTCGCTGATGCCGCCGCGCGACGGGATCAGGAAGGCGAGGAAGCGCACCTTGCCGCGCAGCTGCGGGTGCCGCCTGAGCAGCAGATCGTACGCCTCGAAGCCGTCAGCTATGTTCTTCGCCGGGTCGAGACGGTCCACGCGGACGATGGTCCTGATGCCTTCGGGGGCGCGCAGCGCCTTACGGTAGTCCCCCAGAGCTGCCGTCTCGCGCAGAGCCCTCAGCTCGGATGCGTCGACTGAGATCGGGTTGGCCCAGACGAAGGTGGTCTGGCCGAGGTACTCGACCGATCCCTGCCTCTCGAGCACGAGGGCACGGTCGCCGAGGTAGGCGCGGCAGGTAGCGAGGAAGGCCTCGACGCTGCTCTCTGTCTGGAAGACGACGCTGTCGTTGGCCAGGAGGCCCGCGCAGATGCGCCGCACGATCGGCTCCGGCAGATGACGCCAGGCCGCCGGGCCGGGCCACGGGATGTGCAGGAAGTGCTGCAGGGCAGCCATAGGCCGAGCGGCGCGGATCAGGCGCGGCGCCAGGTAGAGGTGGTAGTCGTGCAGCATTACCCGCACGCCGGAGCCGTCACCCGCGATTTCCTCGACAATCGCTTCGGCGAAGGCCTGGTTTACCGGCACGTAGCCGTCGTGCCAGGAATCGAAGGACTCCCGGGCGAGGTCACGGCCGGCCAATAGCTCAGGCAGCGAGTGCTGCACGAACCACAGGATGGGGTTGCAGAAGGACTCGTAGTAAGCGTTGAAGGCCGGATCCGGGAGGTTTATCAGCTTGAGGCTGCTCTCCGGGCCGATCTTCACCTGGTGGCCCAGAATGGCGACGGCTTTGTCGGCTTCGGATGCAGCACTGGCGATCCAGGTGACCGGCTCGCGGCGGGCCACGTTGGCCAGGGCGGTGGCGACACCACCGGCGGCGTCATGCCGGCGAATGCGGCCGCTGTCGTCGAAGGCGTGTTCCACGGGTCCGCGGTTGCTGGCCATGATCAGGCGCCGGGCTGTGTGGCTGCGCGGCGCTTCTGAGAGCGCGATGGGAAATGGCGGAGATAGCATTTGGATCCCCCTGTCGACAGTCCGTCCGTGATTGAGCCGTAGCCCATCACGGAGTGCCGCCCGACCCACGAAGCAAGGCCCGCCAGGAACGGGACCAAACGCTGCGTGAATCACTGGAGGAGGGTTCCGGCCCAGTGGAGGAGTCACGCTCCGGCTGCCAAAGCAAGGAGGAAAGAAAACAGCCGGAGGATGCCTCCGGCTGCGCCGAAACCCATCCTCTTTCAGTGGCCTACGAGGTTAGCTGTCGGGTTAGGGCTGAAAGAGACTGCCCCGTCCTCCGAG
>CAZNHI010000260.1:0-4346 GCA_964572535.1 uncultured Dehalococcoidia bacterium | reverse complement strand
GGGTGCCGTCGCACTTCCCGGCGGACGAGCACGGCCTGGCGTATTTCGATGGGACGCACCTGTACGAACACGCAGACCCGCAGAAGGGCTTCCATCCCGACTGGGGCAGCTTGATCTTCAACTACGGCCGCAACGAGGTGCGCGCCTTCCTGCTGAGCAACGCCTGCTTCTGGCTAGACAAGTACCACGCGGATGGCCTTCGGGTGGACGCGGTGGCATCGATGCTGTATCTGGACTACTCACGCAAGGCGGGGGAGTGGACGCCGAACCAGTACGGCGGGCGCGAGAACCTGGAGGCGCTCGAGTTCCTGCGCCGGCTGAACATCGACATGCACCGGGAGTTCGAGGGCGTGCTGATGGTGGCAGAAGAGTCGACGGCGTGGCCGATGGTATCGCGGCCGACGGACCTCGGCGGGCTGGGCTTCGGGCTGAAGTGGGACATGGGCTGGATGCACGACACGCTGGCGTACATGTCGCTGGAGCCGGTGCACCGTCGCTACCACCACGGCGAGCTGACGTTCCGCATGGTCTACGGCTACACGGAGAACTTCCTATTGCCCTTATCGCACGACGAGGTTGTACACGGCAAGGCTTCGATGATCGGCAAGATGCCGGGGGACGAGTGGCAGAAGTTCGCGAATCTGCGGCTGCTATACACATATATGACGGCTCAGCCGGGCAAGAAGCTGCTGTTCATGGGGGACGAGTTCGCGCAGTGGGGCGAGTGGAACCACGATACGAGCCTGGAGTGGCACCTGACGGCGTTCGACCGGCATTCGGGGATGCAGAGGCTGGTGCGCGACCTGAACGGCTTGTACGCGTCTGAGGCGGCGCTGCACGAGGGCGACTGCGAGCCGTTCGGCTTCGAGTGGATCGACGCGAGCGACGCGGAGCGCAGCGTGCTGACAATGCTGCGGCGGGCGCAAGACCCGGAGGACGTGGTGCTGGTGGCGTGCAACTTTACGCCGGTGTCGCGGCAGAACTACCGGGTGGGGGTGCCGTTCCCGGGGCGCTGGCGGGAACTGCTGAACTCGGATGCGGAGGCATACGGCGGCGGCGGGCAGGGGAACCTGGGCGGCGTCGAAGCGGCACCGGTGCAGTACCAGGGTCATCAGTGGTCGGTGATGCTGACGTTGCCGCCATTAGGCGCGGTGTTTCTGAAGCCGGAGCGGGGCTAGTTTTCAGTTCATGGTAATCAGTTCTCAGTTCACAGATTGGCCGTACTCAGTTATCAAAGCGTCAGTTAGTTCGCTTCGATAACGGACGACTGAGAACTAAAGACTACGTCGATTCGAAGAGGCGACCGATGGTGACGATCATGACACCGAGGACGGTGATCAGGCTGAATTCGGCGATTACCGGGGTGCGGAGGTCGTCGTTGAGGTGGTGCTGGATGAGGCCCGAGGTCAGGTAGAAGACGAGCAGCAGGAAGACGCCGGCCAGGTAGCTCTCCAGGGGCAGGAAGTAGAGCGCCCAGCGCGCCTGCGCTACGACAACCCCAATGGCGGCGGCGAAGACCAGCGCGCGCACGGGGTCGGTTTCTGATTCACGGAAGACTTCGACGGCGAGCAGGAGGCTCACGAGGCCGACCGTCAGCGCGGCGGGCACGAGGTCGACATCGAAGGAGTAGACGACGGCGTAGAAACCGAAGGCGGTGAGAAACGTGCCCAGGTTGAGTACAAATCGCGCGCCGGCGTACATAGGGCTGTAGGTCTCGACGCTGACGTACTCGGCGTAAAGGACGGCGCCCATGAGCAGCGCGGCGATCGCGACACCGGGGACGACCCAGTAGCCCGAGAGCGCGTCTTCCAGGAAGAGGCCGGCGCTGAGCGCCATGAGCGTGGGGAGGAAGAGCAGAGGAGCGGTCCAGGCGGCGTCTTCCTGCTCGATGGAGGAGGGATGGGCGCGCAAGATGCCATCAGTGCCGAGGGCGACGAGGCCCGTAATCATGAGCAGGATCCAGGGCCGCGTGGGCTCCACGGCGAGGAAGAGCGCGAGGCCGACCGCGTAGACAATGACGAGGAGCGGCACGCGCGTGGAGCCGAAGGGGGTCGATGCGGCGGGCAAGCCGCTGTGCTCGTAGGCATCAGTGTGCGCCGCCGTGGAGTCTGACCAGAGTTCTTCTTCGCTCGTCAAGTTTTGAACCGGCGCCCAGGAGTGAATAATCAGCGAGGGCTGTAACGGGGCGCTCAGGAGACTGGAAGATTGTAGCGAGGTGATGGGTCAGGGAGCAAGGCTAGGGCGGGGATCAAAGCGGATGCTGGCGATGATGCTGAGGGCTTCGTGTTGGTCGTCAGGTGAGAAGGTGGGCGTGGGTGCAGACGGAGTATAGTCGCGCAGCTCGACGCCCGCCTGGACTTCCGGCATGTCTGACGCTGGCAACCCCACGGGTATGCCCACGGCGATGATTCGAGATGAGCCGACCGGGACGAGGTTGTAGTCCGCGTCGACTCGTTGAAGGAAGCATACGGTCGCGGTGTAGGGACCAACCGCAACGGATCCAGGCTGAGAGCAGTTAACACGACCAGTGACCGGACCGTGGGTCGCAATCGATACAAAGGCAGCCTGGATTCCGTCTAGGGACGCTTTGGATAGAATGAGGCCCCGCATGGCCGTACCCACCGGTGGCGGGCCGTTGTCCGGGATTAGAGTCCATGTGGGCGGGTAACAAAGCGCCATTCCGAGATTGTCCGCGTGGTACGAGACCCACTTCGGATTGCAGTCAGTCTTCCCGCCGATGGCGGCCTGCTCCACGCGGACGCGTTCCAGAGCCGCTGTGTCCGGTTCCATATGACTCGGCGAGACGTTTGGTGTGACGGGCAGACGGGTGTTCGCAGGTCTCGGCGTTGGCGCGGTGGTGGATGTCGCGCCTGTTGGGGTTACGGGAGGCTGGTTATCTTTCGAGCACGCGGTGAGGATGGCGAGGGAGGCCAGTAGGGGGATGGCAAACAAGCGAGCGTTGAGGGGCATTAGCGGACGACCAGAGTGTCGAGGATGGCGAAGCCGAGGGCTTCGGAGTCTGTGAGAGGGACGCCCTGGGAGTAGACGCGGGCGTCAATGGTTCCATGTGACGATGGGACGCGAGCCGTCATCATCCTGGCTGTGTGCTTGTTTTGGTCCATGTCTTCAAAGTAATCAGTGGTGCAGGTAGGAAGTGAGGCACCAGCTATCACTCTCGTGCCGCTGACCGAATGAAGGTAACCACCTCCAGAGTTGCCCGGAGTGCAGATATCGCCAAACGTGGGCAGAGCTCCAAAGGTGACCATGTACTGTCCGCCGGGACGGGCGGGCAGCGGGTAGACGCCCACGAGGAGGCTACGTTCGCCCGCGGGGGACGTAGTGACGAGCTTCAGGTCTGCGGGGTAGCAGAAGGAGAAGCGATCCATGGGGTCGTTGTAGTAGGTCCAGGCGGGCGGGCAGTCGGTGCGGACGCCGAAGGGGGTCGGGGCGGGCGACGGAGTGACGGTGGGCCCGGCGATGGCGGTTGGGGGCTCGGTGGTTGGGGTTGATACAGGCGGGTTGTCTTTCGCGCAGGCGGCGACGAAGGCGAGGCTCGCCACGAGGAGGGCTGCCCTGAGGACAGAGGGAAGGTTCACGAGGAGCATGGTTCTCAGACATAGTATCGTCCGCGAAGGAGGGCCGGAGGAGGGGAGCAGGCTCTGTCAGGCCGGGACGGGAGCTGGGGAGATCGCCGCGAGAGCGCGGACGAGGGCTTCGCGCCAGGAGTCGCCGAGTGTATCGCGGTTGAGGCGGACCTGGTGGCTGAGGACGGTTGAGCGGGGCGGCAGGCGCCTGGCAATGGCAACGCGGTCCAGCTCGCGGCCGGCGAGGAGGCGGATGACGAGGCTCTCACCCTCGGTCTGGATGGCGCCAACGCCGGCGGAGGCAGCCAGGATGCGTAGCCGGACGACCCAGAGCAGGTTACGGGCGGCGGCGGGCAGCTCGCCGAAACGGTCGCGCAACTCCTGCTCGATGGCGCCTGCTTCGGCTTCGTCCTGGGCCTGCGCAAGGCGCTGGTAGACGGCGAGACGCAGGTTGAGGTCCGGGACGTAAGCGGTCGGCAGATGAGCGGTGAGCGGCAGGTCGATGACGACGGCGGGCCGCGATGAGGCGGGCGGGGGCGGCGTCTCACCCCGCTGCACGGCCTTGAGGCGTTCGACAGCCTCGCCCAGCAAACGAATGTAGAGGTCGAAGCCGACGGCGGCCATGTGACCGCTCTGCTCCGAGCCAAGCAGGTTGCCGGCGCCACGGATCTCGAGGTCGCGCAGGGCGATGTGCATGCCGGCCCCCAGCTCGGTGGCCTCGAATACGGCCTGGAGCCGGCGCTGGGCGGTCTCGGTGAGGGC
>CAZNHI010000259.1:0-4347 GCA_964572535.1 uncultured Dehalococcoidia bacterium | reverse complement strand
CGCGGGGCGCAGCCAGAACAGCAGTCCTCGCGCCTCTGCCGGCCGCAGCCGCGTCCCCGCCAGTCCGGCCATTACTTATCCGGGTAGAGGCACTCGTATAGCGCCCCCAGGCCTTCCATGATCCTCGGCCCCGGCCGGCTGGTCAGATCGCCGTCGACCTCACAGACGCGGTCGTTGCGCACGGCGCTGATCCCGGCCCAGCCGGGGCGCGCTTTGACGGACGCCGCCGTCTCCCCATCGCTCAGGACAATGACCTCCGGGTCACCCGCCACCACCGCCTCGGCTGAGAGCTGAGGGAACGCTGTCGAGGCCTTGTCAGCGATGTTCTCCGCCTTGAGCAGCCTGTACAGCTCGCCGATGAAGGTGTCGCTGCGCACGGTGAACAGCTCCTTGTCGAGTTCGTGGAAGATGCGCGGCCCCTTCACCACGTCTTTGATTTCCTCCGTTATGTCATTTTGACGCGCCTCCATCTGCGCCACCAGCGCCGTCGCTTCTTTCTCAAAGCCGGTCAGCCGGCCGATTAACTCGATGTTCTCGAACACACCGGCGATGTTGTCCGGCACCTCCAGGAACAGCACCTTGACGCCGGCCCGGCGCAGCGCCTCCGCGAGGTCGCCGGGGTCGTACCAGGCGTAAACGAGATCCGGCTGGTAGGCAACGATCGCTTCGACGCTGGGCTGGAAAGAATCCACCGCGGGCTTGGCGCTGCTGCCGAGCGGGCAGTTGGCGAACTTCTCGACCGCCACCAGTCTCTCGGCCGCGCCGACCTTGCAGAAGATCTCGGTCGCGTGCGCCGCCAACGAAACGATGCGCTTCGGCGGCACGTCGAAAGTTACCGAGACGCCGTCGCTTCCCACGAACGTTAGGGGTTGCGCGGGCGCCTCAGCGTCATCGGAGCAGGCTGCGAGCAGGAAAAGCAGCGAGAACAGAGAGATGACGAGTAATCGAGAACGCACCAGAATCTCCTTCCTTCGAGGGGTGGCTGTCCTCTGGAAGCTGCTCGGTGCCGGCGTCGGGCGGGGCAAACAAAAACCCCGGCCTCGGCAAGGCCAGGGTGTCAACGTCTTCGCTCAGGCTCGGACGATGTCCCGGCCTCTTCCCTCGGAGGCTCCCAGAGACAAATCACGGGCTGGCGGCCTGGCTCTCCCGATGGGGATCGGGACTACAGTTGCGGGACAGCGCCGGACTTTGACCGGCTTCGCATTTGCTCCCTCACTTGCGAGAGGGACACCCGTGACGTGCTACTCGTTAGCGGCGCAAGTATAGGAGCGCCGCGCCCCCTGAACAAGGCTGCTACGGCTCCGGACTACGGGGCTCTGTGGTCCACGGGATCAGCACCGCGACGAGCAGCAGCAGCGGCACCGGCAAGTACAGCCCGCCGATCGAGAATGCCGAGATCCAGACGAAGAACATCGACGCCAGCACCGCCAGCCAGACCCAGCCCCGCAGCGGCGAAAACCCCGAGCGCACCGCGAGCCACGACCCGAAGGAGCCAACGACGGGCAGCAGCAGCCAGATCAGCACCGTGTGGCCGTCCGGCTCATCCCGGAACAAGTCCTTCACCACCAACAGCGCGACCGTGACGATCAGCGCATAGAAGAAAGCCAGGCCCGCGAAGATCCTGGCGGGCCCGCCGGGCGGAGGTGCGGTCTCGTCCTCCAGACTCAAGCTGTACTCCACCCTAGACGTTGGGAGTCTTGATCTCTGAGTCCTCGAGAATCTGGTTGGAGCCCGCCAGGTTCACGGCGATGTGAGACATGCCGGTCGTGCTGGTGGCGCCGTGCCAGTGCTTCTCATTGGTGCTGAACACGACCACGTCGCCGGACTGCACGATGCGCTCACCTTGCGTCTCCGTGGCCACGATGCCTTTGCCGTCGACGATGACCAGCGCCTGCTCGAAGCTGTGCGTGTGCCAGCGAGTGCGGCCGCCCGGGCTGAACTTGACCAGCAACAGCCGCGTCTGCTCGCTCATCTTGTCGTCGACCAGGCCGTGGGCATGGACCTCACCGATGAACATGGCGTTGCCGGTGCGGTTCTCCCAGGCGTTCGAGTTCGTGTTGGCGATGTGCATTGAATCCTCCGTGCAAAGCTGGTCAAGCTGCGGGCGTGTCAGCCCGAGAATAGCAGACGCCGCGCTTTATCGAAGCCCGTAGCGGGGGTTTGGGGGCAGAGCCCCCATGTTCACCGTTGACGAGTTGGCTCTGGCTTCGCTAACATTTCGCCAACTTCAGGAGGTGTAACCCTATGCCGCTGTACGAGTACTACTGCCCACCCTGCGGTACCCAGTTCGAAGTCCTGCGCCCGGTCAGCCAGATGCACAATGCGGCGACCTGCCCGGACGGCCACACGACCAATAACCGCGTCCTCTCGCTGTTTGCGCCTCTGGCCAGGGGCGAGGCCGTCCCGGTCATGACCATGGCTACCGGCGCCGGTGGCGACTCTTGCTGCGGCGGCAGCTGCTCCTGCTGCTAGCGGCCCGCCTCTAGTTCATGCGCGAGAGCGGCCTTCGGGCCGCTCTTTCATTTCCTACGCGTATTCGGGCTCGAGTTGCGCCTCTTCGTGGTGTCGCGAGGCGCCGAGGTAAAGGCCGGCCGCGAGGATCAGCAGCGCCGACTCTGCGACCATCATCAGTCCCACCACAAAGACGATGCTCTCCCAGAAGTTCGGCGGGAAAATCTGGATCAAGTGGTCCGTCGCAGGGTTCAGCAGCCAGAAGTCGTTGCTGAACATGAGGCGGTGGAAGTCTTCCCAGGCGCTGTCGAAGCCGGCGAGGCCGACGGCGCCGATCGCGCCCAGCGCCACCAGGCAAAGCACGCTGCCGGCCGCAACCTGCACCGCAAGCGCCCTCTGCGATACCTCACGCGCCCACAGCACAACGACCACGATGTAGGTCAGCACGTACATCAGCGAGAACTCGTGCGCCCGCGCCACCCACCGGAAACGATCTTTCACGTCCTTCATGTGCAACGTCTCTTTGGCGTTGAACAGACTCGTCTCGCGTCCGTCTTCCAGGACCTCGATCGTTAGCGGCTCCTGGCCGTTGTTGAAGTAGTCGCGTATCTCCGCACTGGCTTGGATCAGCTCATCGCGGGCAATGCCGGTGGTCGCAGCCGCGTTGAACTCGTCGATCGCGTAGCGATAGACCCGCGGCTCATTGGCCATGAAGCGGATGTTGGTCGTAACCAGGGCGATGGGTACGGAAAGGACGAAAATGATCGTTGCAAGGGTGCGAAAAACGCGCACGTCAAGCCTCTTTCCGGCCTGAGGCGCCCGCCACGTCTCGGATCGCTCGGTGGTGCTATCGTAGGTTCGATTCTGCCCTTCTGTCAACGAATCCAGAATCATCCTAGTCACCCGGACATCAGATACCCAGAGGCCCAGCCATGCTCAGCGAACGCGAGACCAGGAGCTACGAGGAGCTACGCGCCGTTGTCGCGCGTCTGAGGGCGCCGGACGGCTGCCCCTGGGACCGCGAGCAGACGCACGCCAGCCTGCGGCCCTACGTCATCGAAGAGGCATACGAGGTGCTGGCCGTGCTCGATGCCGGCGACACGCAGCATCTGCCCGAGGAACTGGGCGACCTGCTGCTGCAAATTGTCCTGCACACGCAGCTGGCCGAAGAAGCCGGCGAGTTCGACATGGCCGACGTGCTCGAAGGGCTGACGCAGAAACTGATCAGGCGCCATCCCCACGTTTTCGGCGACGTCAAGCTGGAGACCGCCGATCAGGTCAACCGGCAGTGGGACGAGCTCAAGCGCGGGGAGCGCCAGCCAGACGACTCCGCCCTCGCCAACGTGCCGCCCGCGATGCCCGCGCTGGCCTACGCCCAGACCCTGCTGCGTCGCGCGGAGACCGCTGGCTTCGCCTGGCCCAAGCGTGAAGACGTGCTCGAAAAGCTAGACGAGGAGCTGCGCGAGCTGGCGGACGCCACGTCGCCGCAGGAAGCTGCCGCCGAGCTGGGCGATCTGCTGCTCAACGTCGCCAACTACGCCCGCTACCTCGGCATCGACGCCGAGGAAGCGCTGCGTGAGGCGAGTCACAAGTTCCGCCGCCGCTTCACCGCCGTAGAATCGCGCGCCCGCGACCGTGGCCTCGACCTGAAATCACAGACTCGCGAGGCGCTGATGGCCCTCTGGGACGAAGCCAAGGCTACCGAAGCCTGATACCAGGCGCTCTTTAACGGAGGCTTGGGGTCAGCATCCCCGTCTTCAGACACCAGAGGGATTGGGGTGAAGCCCCAGCGCAAAGCCCCCATGCGCCCCTTTAGCGGGGGTTTGGGGGCAGCGCCCCCATCTTCAGACACCAGAGGGATTGGGGTGAAGCCCCAGCGCAAAGCCCCCATGCGCC
>CAZNHI010000258.1:0-4349 GCA_964572535.1 uncultured Dehalococcoidia bacterium | reverse complement strand
CACGTAAGGAGCGGCTCCCGATGCAAGAGCTGAAGATCTGGATGAACGGTAGCCTGGTCCCGCAGGCCGAAGCGGTGCTGCCGGTGAACAGCGCGGCCGTGTTCTACGCGACCAACGTCTTCGAGGGGCTGCGAGCGTACTGGAACGCTGAGGACGGGGAGCTGTACTGCTTCCGGCTGGAGGAGCACTTCACGCGTTTCCGGGAATCGATGAAGATGATGCGCTTCGAGATCTCGTACAGCGATGCCGACCTGTACGAGGCGGTGCGCGAGGTCCTGGCGGGCAACGAGGTGCGCGAGGACGTGCACATGCACATGGTGGCGTACGTCGCGGGCAGCGGGCTGGACGCGACGACACCCACGGGGCTGTACATCAACCCGCGTCGCCGGCCGCGCATCGAAGAGGGCTCCGGAATTCGCTGCTGCATCAGCTCCTGGGCGCGCACCTCCGACAACGCAATCCCGATCCGCCTGAAGTCTGGGTCTAACTACCAGAACGGACGCCTGGCGACGCTGCAGGCGAACGCGGACGGCTACCACCAGCCGATTTTGCTAAACAAGGACGGCCACGTCGCGGAGGGCACGGGGGCGACGTTGTTCATGGTGCGCAAAGGACGCCTGGTGACGCCGCCGGTGACCGCCGACATCCTGGAGAGCATCACGCGCACGACGCTGATCGAGTCGATCTGTCCGGAGCTGTTCGGGATGGGGGTGGTCGAACGCGAGATCGACCGGACGGAGCTGTACGTGGCGGACGAGGCGTTCTTCTGCGGCAGCGGCTACGAGATCACGCCGATCGTGTCGATCGACCAGTTCCCGCTGGGCGACGGCCAGGTGGGGCCGATAACGCGACGGCTGTCGCGGGCGTACCTGGACATCGTACGGGGCGTGGACAAGCGTTACCCAGAGTGGCGCAGAGGTGTATTGAAGCTGGGGGCCAGTGTGTTAGAGATGGGGGCTCCGCCCCCAAGCCCCCGCTAAAGGGGCACATGGGCGTTTTGGGGTTGGGCTCTGCCCAACGCCGGGTTTTGAAAGCTGGGGGGCTCTGCCCCAAGAAGGCCCGTAGGGGGGCCAGCATGCGGTCACTACGGGTGGCAGCCTGCTAAGGGACGCCAATGAGGCTATTTGCGGTGAAGGCCGCGCTAGAGGGAGCACACGGTGAGCGAACGCTTGATATTGAAGCCGGGGACACCCCGGACCCCGCTAAAGGGGCGCATGAAAGCACTCGTGGCAAGAAGCTGCACTAGATGGAGCACACGGTGAGCGAACGTAACGACTGGAACACAAAGGTAATCGCGGAGTTTCGCGCCAACGGTGGCGAGGTGGAACAGTTCAAGGGCATACCGATCCTGTTGCTGCACCACACCGGCGCCAAGTCCGGCAAGAGTTATGTAAACCCCCTGGCCTACCTGCCCGATGGCGAGCGCATGGCGGTGTTCGCATCGATGGGCGGCGCGCCGAAGAACCCGGACTGGTACCACAACCTGGTGGCGCACCCTGACGTGCAGGTCGAAATTGGCGGCGGGCAGGCGTTCGCGGCCCGGGCGCGCGTGGCGACGGGCGCCGAGCACGACACTCTGTACGCAGAGCAGGCCAAGCGCGTGCCGGTGTTCGGCGAGTACCAGCAGAAGACGACGCGCGTGATCCCGGTTGTGGTGATCGAGCGCGCTTGAGCTACGGCAGACTGGCCAGCAGCCGCGTGACGATGCCCACGGCGTAGCTCGGCGCGACATTGTCTAGACCCTAACAAGGTTTCTGCGCACCCTGTAAGGATCACGGGAGGTGTCCTAGATGAGAAATCTGGCAAGTTTTTGTTATTCGCGGCGGTGGCTGGTGCTGGTCGCCTGGATCCTGCTGCTGATCGTCCTCTTTGGCGTATCGAACGCGGTCAAGGGCAAGTACCGCACCGACTTCGAGCTGCCCGGGTCTGAGAGCCAGAACGCTCTCGACTTGCTCAAGGAACGCGGCGTCTCAGACCGCACCGGCGTATCGACGCAGATCGTCTTCCGCTCCGATCAGGGCATCAATGATCCGGCGGTCCGAGCGCGGATGGAGCAGTTCTTCGCAGACGTACAGGACGTGGTTCCGGACGTGAGCGTGGCAAGCCCGTATGACGCCGCGAATTCGTTCCAGGTCAGCGACGACGGCAAGCTGGCCTTCGCGGAGCTGAACCTGGGCAAACGGGAACAGGAGAAGTACGTCGACGACGCGGAGGTAGTGAAGGACCTGTGGAAGGAGATCAAGGTTGACGGCCTGCAGGTAGAGCTGGGCGGCGACATCTTCGCCGAGTTCTCCGAGCCGAACAGCGAGGTGTTCGGCGTCGCCGCGGCGGTGATCATCCTGCTGATCGCGTTCGGCTCCCTGCTGGCGATGGGCCTGCCGATCGCGACGGCGCTGTTCGGCATTGGTTGTGGCGCTGCGATTATCGGCGTGCTGACGAGATTCCTGGCCGTCCCGGAGTTCACGCCGCTGGTCGCGGGACTGATCGGTATCGGCGTCGGCATCGACTACTCGCTCTTGATCGTGACGCGCTATCGCCAGGGCCTGCACGATGGCATGGAGCCGCGTGAAGCAGTGGCGCTGGCCCTGGACACGTCCGGGCGGGCGGTGCTGTTCGCAGGCATAACAGTGGTGATTTCGCTGTTGGGCCTGTTCATGATGAACCTGGACTTTATGCGCAGCATGGCGTTGGGGGCGATTTCCGCCGTGTTGATGACCATGCTGGCATCGCTGACGCTGCTGCCGGCGTTCCTGGGTTTCGTGGGGCGCAACATCGACCGATTTGGGCTGCCGCATCGCAAAGCACAGGGCGAAGGCGACGTGACGCGGTCGTTCTGGTACAAGTGGAGCCGGGTGATCCAGAAGAACCCCTGGCCGGCGCTGATCGTCAGTGTCGCGGTGTTGGTGGGGCTGACGATCCCGGTGTTCTCGATGCAGTTGGGTTTCTCCGACGCGGGCAACCGGCTGGAGTCTGACACGACGCGCAGGGCCTACGACCAGCTACAGGACGCCTTTGGGCCGGGGTTCAACGGACCCGTGATCTTGCTGGTCGACACGCAAAACGGCCCCGGCGACGCCGCCACGCTCTCGAAGCTGGAGACGACGCTGGCGAATACGCCGGGCGTCAGCTCGGTTTCGCCGCCGATCGAGCTGGGAGACTCAGGCCTCGTGATCTTCCAGGCGTTCCCGACGACATCGCCGCAGGACAAGGAGACGACGGAGGTGGTGCACCGCCTGCGCAAGCAGACATTGCCGCCGGTGGTGCGCGAGACGGGAGCGATCGCGCTGGTGGCCGGACTGCCGGCGGGCGTGGTCGACTTCTCGGACTACACGAGAGACCGGCTGCCGTGGTTCGTGGGGGCTGTGTTGCTGCTTTCGTTCCTGCTGCTACTGATGGTGTTCCACAGCCTGGTGGTGCCGATCAAGGCAGTGATCATGAACCTGCTATCGATCGGTTCAGCCTTCGGGCTGACGATCATCGTGTTCCAGTGGGGCGTCGGCGACAACCTGCTTGGCGTTGGCAAAGAGGGCCCTGTCGAGGCGTGGGGGCCGATGTTCATCTTCGCGATCGTCTTCGGCCTCTCGATGGACTATGAGGTGTTCCTGCTGACCCGCGTGCGCGAGGAGTACGACCGCAACGGCGGCGACAACGGCCGGGCGGTGGCGGACGGCCTGGCATCGACGGGGCGCGTGATCTCGGCGGCGGCGCTGATCATGGTCTGCGTGTTCGGGACGTTCATCCTGGGCGACGACCGGTCGGTGAAGATGGTGGGCTTCGCGCTGGCGGCGGCGGTGTTCATCGACGCGACGGTAGTCAGGCTGATCCTGGTGCCGGCGGCGATGGAGCTGATGGGCCGCGCGAACTGGTGGGCGCCCGAGTGGCTGGTGAAGCGCCTGCCGACGATCCGGGTGGACTCGGTTGGCGTGGCGGGCGGTGGCGGGTCTTAGCCCTTCGACAGGCTCAGGACAGGCGTCCGGCGCAGGGCTTGCTGTGTTGAAAGATGGGGCTCTGCCCCAAACCCCGCTAAAGGGGCGCATGAAGCGTCCGGTTAGTTGACGGTGAAGGTTCCGACCATCTCGGCGTGGGTGCTGCACTGGAAGGTGTAGGCGCCGGGCGGGCCGCTGTTGAACGTGATGCTGGCGCTGCAGGGCCCGTTGCAGGTCTCGGTGTGCGGGACGAAGGGGATGCTGACACCGAAATCGTGGGTGACGAGGACGTCGTTGTTGGTGAGGTTGACGGTGACGGTGGCGTTGCGGGGGACGCTGATCGACGTGCGGTCGAAGGCGAGGTTGCGGGCGCTGACGGCGATGGTCACGGGTCCGGAGGGCGCCGGCGGGCTGGTGGGCTGA
>CAZNHI010000257.1:0-4365 GCA_964572535.1 uncultured Dehalococcoidia bacterium | reverse complement strand
GGCGACGCGCGCGCCGAGCAGCTCGACGAGCTCGGCCGCGCCGCCCGCCGTGCCGCCCGTGGCGAGCAGGTCATCGACGATGACGACGCTGTCGACGGGGGTGAGGGCGTCGCTGTGGATGTCGAGCTGGCTTTCGCCGTACTCCAGCGCGTACTCGATCGACATGTGGGCGGCCGGGAGCTTGCCGGGCTTGCGTATCGGTACGAAGGGCAGGCCGAGGCGCGCGGCGATCGGCGTGCCGAAGAGGAAGCCACGCGACTCGATGCCGACGATGGCGCTGGGTGAGCGCGAGGCGACGTAGGCCTGCAGACCAGAGAGCGCGGCCTCGAAGGCAGCGGGGTCTTTGAGCAGAGGCGTGACGTCGCGGAAGAGGATGCCGGGCTGCGGGAAGTCGGGGACGGCGCGGATGTAGGCTCGCAGGTCGATGTTACGGGTCACAGGGCAGCGACCCGCGGCTGCCAGGGGCCGTCCACGGCGTCGGCCTCGTCGTCGCCGGGCCAGGGCGGCATCGTGACGGCGACCGCTTCGAAGGGCTCGTCGGTGCAACGGAACTGGAAGGCGGCGCCGAGCGGGATGTTGAGGCAGGAGCCGGCTGCGAGCGTCGCAACCTCCTCACGATCGCCCTGACGGCGCCAGATCTCGCCGCTGCCGGAGACGACGTACCACAGCTCCTCGACGCTGCGGTGGGCGACGGCGATCGACGTCTGGCCGGGCTCGATGCGGAAGTGCGCCATGCTGCCGGCGGCGAGTCGCAGGAGGGCGCGCACCTGGGAGCCGTCCGGCGCGAGGACGTCGGGTTCGCGCGGGAGCGCCATGGTCGCGAAGGGCGTGGCGTGCTGCATGAGATCGCTCCTGTATTGAAGATGGGGGCTCTGCCCCCAACCCCCCGCTGAAGGGGCGCATGGGGGCCTTGGCGTTGGGCAATGCCCAACGCCGGGGGCTTCGCCCCCAAACCCTGGGCTTTGTATTGAAAGAGGGGGGCTCTGTCCCCATACCTCCGCTCGCATGGATAGGTGTCCAGTATGGAAGATGGGAGCTCTGCCCCCAAGCCCCGCCAAAGGCGGCGCTAAAAGCGTCTTTGCCATAAAACGCACGCGACCTGTGCCGAGAATCAGTTAGACACAGGAGCGTGATCATGCCAAGTTTTCCAACCAAGCTGACGCCACTACTGCTGGCGCTGACATTCGCGGCGGCGACGCTGATCGGCTGCAAGGGCGGTGTCGAGACCACCGGGCCGGTGCCGACGCCGAACGCCACCCAGCAGGCGCGGGTGCTCACCGACACCGCGGAGGCAAAGTACCTCTCGCTGATGAGCGCTGAGCTGGGCCAGCTGATCCGCGTTCAGCCGTGGTTCACGCAGCTGACGCAGGCCCACGTCGACTTGATCGCGGCGATGCTGAGGTGCGAGCGCGCCGCCAAGGCCAAGGGCGAGGCCGCCAGTGTGCAGGATATGCTGAGCTTCTCGTCCGAGCAGGCGTGGTACACAGACGGACTCGATGACCCGGAGGCGCGCGGCTTGCGTGGCGCCTTCGCGGCGTACGAAGAGTCGTTGTCCAACCGCAACGCGCCGACGATCGGTCCGGTGCTGTCGCAGGCGCTACAGCACGGCACCTTCCGCGCCGTCGATCTGCCCGTAGGCGGCGAGATGATCCTCGTCGTCTCGGCGGACAACGCGGCGGACGCTCAGGCGGTGCTCGATATGGCAGTGGAGGCATTGCCGCAAATCGAGGGGCTGGTGGGCGCCTACCCGTACGATTTCCTGCACATGATTGTGACGGACCTGGGCGAGTACCTGAAAGGCCTGTCCTACGACCAGTTCATCGTCATCGCGCCCGACTCGATCGAGAAAGGCACCGTGGTGCACGAGCTGACGCATTCGACGATGTACGGTCAGTTCCCAATCTGGTTCGAGGAAGGCTTCGCGCACTTCGTGCAGTATTACCTGACCGACACGATGGACCAGGCGGTCAAGGATCACACGGCGAACCTGCGCTACCTGGGCACGGACACAAAGCTCTACGTCGGCACCTATCGCGACACCTCGTTGGCCGGATACCTGGCGGAGCGGGCTCAAGGCTTCCTGTTCATGAAGGCAGTATTCGACCTGAAGGGCATCGAGGGTTTGACGGCGATCCTGGAGAAGCTGCGCACTAAATCGCTGACGGACCAGGAGCTGCTGCGTGAGTTCGTGCAGTTTGGCACCACGGAGGAGCAGCGGGCATTGCAAGAGCACTTCTGCGAGAACGTGGCGGGCACGGCGCGCAATTACTGCCGTTGAGACAGAGGACAGGCTTTGAAAGCCGGGGGGCACCCCCGGAACCCCCGCTAAAGGGGCGTAAGCGGCTCCGGCCAAGGGGTGGCAAGCGGTAAGCCGGCCTGCGTCCTTGAACGCTCCGGTGACGCTGCCTATGATGAATGGCGAAACTGCGCGTCCCGTCTGCGAGCCTGCGGGTTAGCCGAATCGAATCCCAAGCGTCTGGAGTCCTGATGAAACGCGGCAAAACCCTGCTGAGAATTGTGCTGTTCCTCTCGTTGGTAGCGGTGGCCACGCTGGCTGCGTTCGAGGTGAACGACACACGCGAATCGGAGGCTGCGGGCGCGGTGCTCAGCTTCCCGACTGTCACCTGTAGCGGCGCCAGCGCGCAGGTCACGTATGACTGGCTGCCCGTGGAGGGCGCGCTGGAGCAGTGGATCGACGTTTCAGCGTCTGACAACGGCTTCGCGCCGGGTTCGTACAGCAGCACCCAGCTGAGCGGTTCGGCGTCGAGCCACGCGGCGGCGGCGCTGGACCCGCACTGGCCGCACTTCTGGCGCGTGAACACACGCACCGCAACCGGCTGGGCGGTTTCGGTCACGAGCACGTTCACGCCGTGCGATTGGCCGGTGCTGCTGGTGGGCGGAGTCTACTGCCAGACCTCGACGCAGGCGCGGGCCGAGCTGCGCTGGGCGCCACGCGCCGACAAGATTGGCTACCAGTGGCTGGAGATCAGCCGCGACGGTACGTTCACGGATCCCGGTCTCGTGAGAGTGGGGCCCTTGGCCTTCGGCGCGCAAGGTTTCTCACGCGGTGGCTTCGTTGTGGGCGAGGAGTATGCCTTCCGCGCCGTGTGGGAGGACTCCGCGGGCAATCGCGTGCCCACGCAGACGGGCTGGTTCGTGCCGACCTGCACATCGACGTCCGTGAACTCGGTGCTCTATTCCTCGACGGATCGACTGGTAGTGGCGCGGTTGGGGATCAATGCGCCGGTGAACGTGCGCGACGTGGGCCAGGGCGGCGAGCTGGGCGTGCCGGGAGGCGCCTACGACGTGGTGCGCTACAACTTCGGTGACTTCACAGGTCTGGGCGGCTACCCGGGCCAGGGTGGCGTGACCATGATCGGCGGGCACGTCGATTACTACAGCGTGGGGCTGGCGGTGTTCGCGCCGCTACGCCAGGCGCAGAGCGGCGACACGGTGCAGTACGTCCTGGGCGATGGCACAACCGTGACCTACGTAATCGACTGGATCAGCGACCTGCCGTTCAACGCGGACCTGAGCGGCTACCTGGGCCGTAAAGGCAACGATGAGCTGATCCTGATCACCTGCGCCGGTACGTTTGATTCGGCCGTGCGGCGGTATGATCTGCGGCGGCTGGTGCACGCAGTGCGGACGTACTGAGGGCCCGCGCCTTGTAGAAAACCACGCTGTAGGGGCGCACGGCCGTGCGTCCCTACGCTGATCTTGGACGAGAAGGGACCGGCCTCGAGGCCGGTCCCTTCTTGTTTCGGCTAGGTAGTAGCTGAGGCTACTTGCGCATGGCGACGCGGGCGCCGGGCATGAAGCCATCCACGCGCTCGAGGTCGATGATGACGGGTGAGCCCTTCTTCTCCTTGTCGGCGTTGCGCTCAGGCTCAGGCATGTCGTTGTAGACCTTCTCACGTGCCGCGTCTGAGTTGTCGATGCGGGCGACGCCGCGGAATTGCAGCATAGCGCGGTTCTCTGGGCCCGGGTCCCGATAGAGCATGGTGACGCGGGAGTTCTTGCCCAGGGCCTTCAGGAGGCCGCCTTCGGGGTTGCGCGCCCAGACGGCGAGCTGATTGTCGCTGTAGGCGAGAGCGCTACCGCGGTAGGAAAGGCTGGGGCCGCCCTGATCGTCCGTGTAGGCAACGATGATTGGCTTGCCGCTCGTGAAGGACTCGTTGACCATGGTCTTGATCTGGTCGGTGAGCTTGAGTTCGGTTAGCGGCTCGGGTGCCGGCTGCTGGGTCATGTATTTCCCCTCCTGCTGTATTTTCCCCTGTTGAATGAGGCTGCTCGCAGATTATATAAGGCGCGTGTGCGTGGTGAAAGCGGGCGCGTATTGAAGATGGGGGCTCTGCCCCCAAG
>CAZNHI010000256.1:0-4379 GCA_964572535.1 uncultured Dehalococcoidia bacterium | reverse complement strand
CGAGGTGCCGCTGCCGAGCTGATAGCTGCGATACAGCCAGGGGATCTTGATCACGCCCATGAGGTTGAGGCCGAGCACGATGAGGAAGACGCCGGCGATCTTCTCCAGCTCAGGCATGCGGTCGGCGATCAGCCCGCCGGCAAGGCCCACGGAGGCGCCGATAGTGGTGAAGACGACGCCGAAGCCGAGGACGAAGGCGAGGGCGTGCGACATGGTCTCGCGCCGCCCGGCGGGGGCGTCTGCGGCGCTGGTGACGCCTGTGAGGTGGGCGATGTAGGCGGGGACGAGCGGCAGGACGCAGGGCGAGAGGAAGCTGATCACGCCCGCCAGGAACGCGAAGACGATGCCGAACGGCCCCGTCAGGTAATCAGCCCAGCCCTCGGTGATCACGTGACGATCTTAGCAAGGTGGGCTGGATGGCGGCTCCAGGGAGACTCGCGATACACTGAGGGCGCCGATGCCAACGCCGAAAGCCAAGCAGTCGTTCGAGGAGCTGTACCGCCAGCTGGAGGAGAAGGTGTCTCTGCTGGAGCAGGGCGGCCTCAGCCTGGACGACTCGCTGGCCGCTTACGAGGACGCCGTGGGGTTGGCGCAGAAGTGCCAGCAGATGCTCGACGGCGCCGAGCTGCGGATCACGAAGCTGCGAGCGACGATCCCCTCGGGAGTGGAGTCCTTCGCAGCGGGGGACGAAGACTTCGTGCCGCCGGACGACGAGGACGAGGCGTGAAGGACTGTACTGAAGCAGACGGAGCGTGGCCTCACCCGAGGTTGCCCTTCGACGGTGCTCAGGATGCACCGCGCCTCGGTGCGGCGATGGTTCGCAACGACAGGCTCATCGCTTGAAGCTGCGCGCCGACTTTCACAGCCACAGCAATTACTCGCGCGACTCCGTGATCGGCCCGCGGGCGTTCGTGGATAACTGCGTGCGCAAGGGCGTCACTTGCATCGCCGTCACGGACCACGACGAGATCGAGGGTGCGTTCGTGATCGAGAAGCTGGCGCGGGAGCGCGCCGATGGCAAGCTCAAGGTCGTGATCGGCGAAGAGGTGAAGACGGCGGAGGGCGAGATTATCGGGCTGTTCCTGAAGGAGCTGGTGCAGCGCGGCATGTCTCCGGAGGAAACGATCGACGCCATTCACGCGCAGGGCGGCCTCGCCGTGATCCCGCACCCATACGACATCTTCCGCCGCTCCGTGCTCACGGACGAGGCGATCGAGCGCGTGAAGACGAGCGTGGACGCGATTGAGGGCTTCAACTGCCGCAACATCCTGGCGAAGCACGACCGGAAGGCGCGGGACACCGCCGCAGGCGTCGACAAGCCGATCACGCTCGGCACGGACGCGCACTCGCCCTGGGAATTGGGCGGCGCGTCGCTGGAGATCGACGACTTCGAGACGCCGGAGGAGCTGCTGCGGTCGCTGCGCGGTGGGCGCATCGTGGGTCACCGGTCGCTGCCGATGGTGCACTGGATCAGCACGTACGCGAAGATCCGCTGGCGCCTAGGGCTGCGGCCGGCGTACCCATCGCCGCCGCGAGCGGCTGCGCGGCACTGAGCGCAGCTCTGGTGCCATACGGACGTGGTGGGCAGACGGGCAGACGGGCAGACGGGCAGAGAGCCCGATACCTGGCCGGCAGCCTCATGCCAGATTGGCAGCTTGCCAGGTTGCCCGCTGGGCTCGGACCCTGGCCGTGACGATCCGGTTGGCGCTGCTGGTTTCCGGGGGCGGCACCACGCTACAGAACTTCCTCGATGTGATCGAGGTCGGTGAGCTCGACGCGTCGATTGAGGTTGTGGTCAGCAGCAACCCGGCGGCGTTTGCGCTGGAGCGGGCGCGCAAGGCCGGCATCGACACGCACGTCGTGCGGCGTGGCGTGTACGCCTCGCAGGAGGCGTTCAGCGACGCGGTGACGGCGGTTATCGACCGCTACGACGTCGACCTGATCATCGGGGCGGGTTATCTGCAGCGCTATCTGTTCCCGCCGCGCTTCGAGGGTCGCATGCTCAACGTGCACCCGGCGCTGCTGCCAAAGTTTGGTGGCAAGGGCATGTACGGCCATTACGTGCACGAGGCGGTGATCGCGGCGGGCGAGACGGAGTCGGGCTGCACGGTGCACATCGCCGACCACCTCTACGACCACGGATTAATCGTGGTGCAGCAGACGGTGCCGGTGCTGCCGGGCGATACGCCGGAGATGCTGGCGGCGCGCGTCTTCGAGGCAGAGTGCGAGGCGTACCCGGAGGCTGTGCGCCGTGTGGCCGCGCAGCTGGGGCTGTCTTGAGCCGTTGCTACGCGGCCACACGGCGCAGCGACGTCTACCTTCGCGCCAGCCTCAGGACCGTCAGACACATGAACGAGCCGAGGAGAGCGCCCAGAAGCGCCGCGCTCGCCAGCTCGGCGGAGTCGTCCAACAGGCCGCCGTCACCGGTTGAGGGCGGACGCACGGTGGTGGGCGCCTGAGGCGGCGCCGCCGGGGGGGGGGGGCGGGGGGGGGGGGGGGGGGGGGGGGCCGTGAGCAGCGTGATCGAGACGAGTTCCAGCACTGAGGCGTCGCCCGTCTCTTTGACGAGGCCGGCGCCGGGGCAGTACCACTTGAACTCCTCGAGGCCGGGCTCCAGAGGCGTGAACTCGCGGGTTTTGAGGCAGTTCCTGTAGCTGCCCGCCGGTACGTTGGCGCTCTCGGTGAGTGAGAGGACGGTTGCCTTGTCCTCCGCGACGCCGGGGGCCAGCTCCAGGCTCAGCGTTTCCCCCAGCTTGGGGACGGCGGGCATGAAGACGCCGGGTTGGGCGCCGTTCTCGCCGACCAACCACTGGCCGTTGTGGTTTTTCAGCTTGCCGTTCACGTAGTTGTCGACGCGCTCGCCGAAGTAGTAGACGTCGCCGTTTTTGTGCTGGGCGAAGTAGTCGAGCGCCACCTCGATGAGCTGGCCGTCCTGGTACGCCTTCTCTTCGAGGATGAGGACCCTGACACCGGCCACGATCGTGGTTTCGGGCAGGACACGCGATTCGAGGCGGGTTGTGATCGTGTCTCCCTCGTCACTCTCCGCGCCGATTAAGACTCTGGCGCCGAGGTGGGAGAGCGGTAGCAGCGGGTTGGTGATTGTCGCTGAGAAGTCTGCCGGGTCGATTGCCCGCTGCGCCGTGGCGTCTCCGGCCAGCGGCACTGCGGTAGCTAGAGCCAGCGCCGCGAACAGCGCCAGCGTGAATCCACGCTTCATGTTGGTACTCCTAGGTGTGGCCCGCGCTGAGGATCTGGCCGGTGCCGGCGTCCGTCCTCAACGCGAGGTTGCTCTTGAGGCGGGTGAAGTCAACGACGTTCAGCCGCCAGACGTCCGATGTCTCAGTCGTCGTCGTTGGAGCCGTCCTCGTCACCGGGGCCGTCGTCGTCGGCTTCCTCACCAATGACGTTGAAGTTCGCGTCGAGATTGACTTCGACCTGCCTGCCGTTGGTCAGGCGAACCTCGACGCTGTAGACGGCGCCGCCGTCGCCGATTTCGGTCTCGGTTACTGTGCCTCCGCTCGTGTACTCCAGGGCGGCGGCTGTCGCCTGTTCCAGTACGGCGCCGGTAAGTGGCTGGTCGTCGTCGCCGGTGGCTCCCGTCGCGACGGCTATGCCTGCGCCGCCACCAACGACAGCCAGGGCGAGCACTGCGCCGACGAACCAGCGGCTCCTGTTACCTGCAAACATTTCTGGGCCTCCTTCATTGAGACTGCGTATTTGGATCGTCGTTCTTGCCAGGGTGGGGCGATGCCGGACCGCTTACTCAGCCGGCGCAGCGCGGACAGCGCTCCCCAGGACAAACCGGCGTTGCCTTTTCATGTGGTTCCTTTCGAGATGGAGATTCGGACGTGAGCGTCCGGCCGGTTACGCGCGTCTCATGGCCGGACACTCGGGGTAAGGCGTCTCAGGTTGACGACCGAGACGCCGATCAGGCTTGCAGTGAATAGCGCGGCGAGGATGGCATACCAGTCGTCTTCAGGCACCAGGCCCTGGTACTCAGTCACCGCCAGGGCGCCGAAGACCAGCGTCGCGGCGAAGCAGAGTGCGGTCGCCGGAGTGACGAGGGCCACGAAGAGCCTGGTGTAGCGGTCGAACAGCAGGCCCGCCGCGCCGAGCAGCCAGAGCAGGCGCGCCCGTCCGGAGTCGATTGTCTCCAGCTCGGCGAATAGTGCGTCGACCCAGGGGCGGTCCGCCGCCGGGCAGGCGCTGCGCGAGATGCGATGCAGCACGCGGGTCACGGGGCGCCTCCTTCGCGGGCGGGACGCAGGCTCTCGGCCAACGGCCGCTCTATGGAAGAACGCAGCAGCACGGGGGCCTCTTGCAATCCCAGTCCAGTGAGCCGGTAGAGGTGACGCGGCGGCTTGCCGGATTGCGGCGCC
>CAZNHI010000255.1:0-4393 GCA_964572535.1 uncultured Dehalococcoidia bacterium | reverse complement strand
CGCTTCGCCGGTGATCTTACCGCCGGCCATGACCTCGGCGTAGTCGCGCACGCGGCGCAGCAGGCGGTTCGCCACCCGAGGCGTGCCCCGCGAACGGCGCGCGATCTCGGACACGCCCTCTTCGTCAATCTCGACGCCGAGGACGCCGGCGGAGCGCCGGACGATTTGTGCCTGGGCATCGAGATCGTAGTAGTCGAGACGGTAGATCGCCCCGAATCGGTCGCGCAGCGGTGCGCTCAGCATGGCGTAGCGCGTGGTGGCGCCGACCAGGGTGAAGCGTGGCAAGGCGAGCCGGACGCTGCGCGCTCCGGCCCCTTTTCCGATAGGCAGGTCGATCTCGAAGTCCTCCATTGCGGGGTAGAGGATCTCCTCCACGGCGCGTGGCAGCCGGTGGACTTCGTCGATGAACAGCACATCGTTCGGCTCGAGATTGGTCAGCATAGCCGCGAGAACGTGACGCTCAATCGCCGGGCCGGACGTGATGCGGATTTGTGCGTCCATCTCGTTGGCCAGCACGGAAGCAAGCGTTGTCTTGCCGAGGCCAGGCGGGCCGTAGAGCAGCACGTGGTCCAGAGGCTCGCCACGCTGCTGCGCCGCCTGAATTGCGATGCTCAGGTTGTCTTTGATCCGGGTCTGGCCGATGTACTCCGCCAGTCGCCGCGGCCGCAGCGATGCCTCCAGCGAGACCTCGTCGCTGAGCGGCTTGCTGGAGAGGATTCGATCACCTGTCATAGCGGGTGCCGACATTATAACTTCGTTTGAACGACGAACAGACAACAGGAACGCGAATGCCTTGTTCCTGGTTCCCGCGTCAGGTCCAGACGGCGCAGATCACCATGTCGTCCGGGTTGGACTCGTCGAACTGCAGCAGCCCCACGTTGCGTCCTTCGACCAGCTCAGCCGCGTCTATGTTGCGCGCCACCGCGACGCCTGTCAGCCAGGTCGCGAGGCTGCCCGCGACCTGCACAGCGGCGGTGTGCGAACCGGCATCGAAAGCACGCAGGACACCTCGTCTGATTTCCATCCCGTCCCCCTAACGCCTAAACCGCCCCCAACTCCACCGTCATGTCGTAGCGCGCCCTCCTTCCGCGGCGGAAGGACCAGCCGTAGCCCAGAACCCGCCGCGGCGCTGCCTCTAGCCCCGCCTGCACGTCCGTCAGCTCGACCACGTCCCACAACTCCACGCCGCAATGCACCCCGAACAAACGCAGCTCCGCCAGCTCCGCCGCCAGGCGCGACTTGCGCAGCACGGCGGCCGCGCGCTCCGCAGCGTCCGCTCCGGACGTCAGGCGCGCATCGATCACCGTCGCGATCCGCTCCCCCGAAGCCTCAGCGTCCGCGTAGTCGAACGCCTCCCCCAGCACCCCCAGGCCCACCACGCGCACCCGGTTTATCTCCGGCTCGAGATCCCGGTGCGTCGCCTCCAGGACCGCGTGTGTTATCCCGAACTCATAGGTCGAGGCGTCGTCGTCAGCCGTCAGGTTCGTCACCAGCTGCGACCCGTCCCAGCGCGGCACGTCCTCCACCAGCGCCAGCAGACGCCGCACTGCCGTTAGCCCCGACTCCCCCGCGTGCACGGTAAACGCCGGCAGCAACGAGCTCAGGGCGTCCGACGCCGCTTCCGTCGTGAACTCGACGCCGGCACGCGCCACCAGGAAGAGCAACAGCTGGTCCACCGTCTTGTCGCCCGCCGCCCACACCAGCTGACGCCGCGCCCGCCAGCGCTCCAGCAGCCACCAGCCGTCACGCGCCTTCACCACCACGCGCGGCTCATCCCCCGTCACCAACTCGACGCTCTCGACCCAGTAGCCGTAGGGCAGCGCCACCTCATCGCTCGACGTCCGATACCCCGGCGTCAGCTCCAAACGCGTCCCCCGCTGCAGCAGCTCATCCCCCCACAGGATCACGTCCAGCTCGAGCTCGACCAGGCTCCTGCGTTCGTCCACCGCCACCTTCGCCTCCAGCACCGACGCGCTGGCGTCCAGCTCCGCGTTAGCCGGCAGCGCCGACGACCACACGCCTTCGGCAGAGCACAGCCACACCCGCGCGGCCGCCACCGCGATCGACACGCCCTTGGGGTCCGCGTAGTCGAACGCCACCGGCTCCCGCCACTGTTCTTCGTTGAAGTCGTGCGCCAGCCCCATCGTCGTCCACTGCAGCCGGTCGTAGGCCACGTCCCCGATATAGCTCTCGACGAAGAACAGCCGCCAGGCACCGCTCTCATAGTCCAGCGACGGCGCCGACAGCTGCACGTCAGACCCGTCGCCGGCGCCCGTCACCTCCTTCAGCGAACCCCAGGTGTTCGAGGCCTGGTTGACGCCGTCGCCGTAGCGCACCGCCCAGACGTTCATCGCCATTCCCGACGCCGGCGGAAAGCCGCAGACCACCACCTGCCAGTCCAGCAGGTACGCCACCGCCAGGCCCGTCACGCCGGCAAACGTCGGCGTCGCCGCGGTCCGCGCCCCCCAAGAGCCGGTATAGCGCGACCGGTAGAGCACCTCCACCTCGTTCCACACGAGCAGGATGTCCCCGTCCGAGCCACCGGAGCCGTCCGCCGCCGCCGCGGCGATCCAGGTCTTCACCCCGCCCGTCGCCAGCACCGTGGCCGCGCTGCCCCACGTCGCGCCGTTGTCAGCGCTGATTCGCCGCCTGATCGTGATCCCGTCGTTGTCCAGGTAGAACAGCCACACGTCAGACCCCGCGACGCACAGCGCGATCCCCGCGTCGTCCTCAACGTCCGTCTCTACTTGCGTCCAGCTGGAGAACGTCGACCCCGGCGCAGGCGACGCCACCCGCGACACCAGCAGCGACGCGCCGTTGTCCACCTGGCGCGCCCTGATCAGGCTCCCGTCCGGCGCGATGCAGGCCGCGTGATAACCAGCCGGCTCCGCCCCGTCGTAATGCTGCACAAAGCGCAGACGGGGCGCGTAGCCGTCGTAATCGGCCAGCCGCGCCCGGATGTACGGCAGCGCGCTCGCAGACCGCTGCGCTGAGAGCAGAGAGCCCGTAAGGGTCTTCACGTCAGAACGCTCCGATCGGTGCTACTTTTTTCACAAACCCCGCCAGCTGCACCGGCAGCTCCGCAGCAGACAGCCGCGGTGACTGTGGCTCATCGCCTGATGGTGGCAGCGCCGGCACAGCCCGAGGCCCCACCGCTTCACGACCTATAGACGCCACCCGCGCGATCGCGGCTGCAGTGCATCGACACCCCCTATGGCTCCCACCGGACCACGTCGCGGTTCGCCGAGTCGTCGCCGGGCCGGAACAGCCCCGACACCCGCACCCGCGCCCGCGCCCGCGTCCCGAAGTCGCGCAGTCCTTCTTGGAAGGACTGCAGCTGCGCGTTGCCGTAGGCCCGGTAGTCGTCTACCGCCCCGGACCCGGCGATGTTCGCCCGGTTGATCGCGAAATTCGCCCACTCCAGCGCCGCGTACCCGCTCGCCCCCGTCACCACCGCGTCCTCAGCCACCACCGGCAACGTCGATTGCGAAGCGTCCACCAGGTGCAGCGAGCCCCAGTACACGCGCACGTCCTCTACCGCCGCGGGCTCCGTCTCGGTCAGCAGCGTCAACAGCGCCTGGTAGAGCGACCACTGCACGTAGACCGGGGGATACTCGCCCACCGGCCATTCCACCGCCTCGACGCGCACGAGGTCCTCCAGCGCGTCGATATCGATCTCCCGCGTCCCGGCCACCGTCTCCAGCGTGCTCAAGCGCTCCCGAGGCCACACCTGAGACAGCTCGCGCACGGCCCGGTCCAGGTGCCGGTTGAGCACCGCGTCAGTCCAGCGGTAGTTGTCCGAGTCCTCATCGTGCAGCTCAACCCGCAGCCGCCCCCGCAGGTCGTCGCGGTCGATCGCCGTCACCGTCGCCGCCGTCAGCGAAAACGTCACGTCAGCCATGGGCTCAGCTCCTAGCTACAAGCGCACTCGTCACCCGGTGCTCACACAGGTCGCAAAGGTCGTCTTCGGCCCAGCCACACCCCTCATCGCACGGGTCGGAACAGCCGCACACGCGGCAATGCCCCGGCTGCGTCCGCCAGCTCGTAGGCCTTCCCTCCAGATCGCACTCCACATACACCCTCAGCGTCGCCATGCCTGAGCTCCTCTCTCCTACGCCACCACAAACGCCTCACCCACCAACGGGTTAAACCCGTCTATCCGGATCGTCGCGTAGTACGTCCCCGCGTCCAGCAGGAACGTCACCAGCCCGAAGCTATCCGTAATCAAAGACCCCGCGACCACGTTGTTGCCCGCCGCGTCAGTGCTCACCCACACCTTCGCGCCCTGGACCGGGTCGGCGCCATCGTCCACCTCGACCACCCACGTGATCGCCCCCGCGCCCGCCGCCGAGCCGGAGCTCGCAGCGTCCAGCGCCTCTCCCGTAGAGCCGGC
>CAZNHI010000254.1:0-4412 GCA_964572535.1 uncultured Dehalococcoidia bacterium | reverse complement strand
GGCCTACACCAGGGGCGTCGTGCATGGTCTCGATCATGTCGTCGATCAGCTTCTTGATCGACGCGTCGATCTTGCGGACCTTCTTGGTCTTGATCCGCAGCACGGGCGCCGGCACTCGCACAATTGGTAAGACGGCCATTTCAGGCAGGAGACATCCTCTACCTTCAGGGTGACGCCCTTCAGATTCCGAAGGGCAGGGCCATTCTATCGCAGCGTTTTCCTTAGCGCGAAGGCGGAGTAAGCGGCAGGATAACGCGCGAGGGGTGCGCGGCTTCGTGGTAGACGATGTTGGTGGCGACGACGAGGCGCCGGTGGCGGTTGAGCGGCTCGCCCGAGTTCGGGTTTACGTCGAAGCGCGGGAAGTTGCTGGATGAAATATCGAGCCGGATGCGGTGCCCCTGCTTGAACGCGTTCGAAGTCGGGTAGAGTTTGATCGTGAACTCGTAGGGCTGTCCGGGCTCGAGGAGCTTCTCGTACTTCAGCGACTCGCGGAATCGGCCGCGGATGATGCCATCCTCCAGCAGCAGGTCGAAGCCGCCAGGGAAATCCGGGCTTGCGGGATAGACGTCGATGAGCTTTGCCGTGAAATCGGTGTCGATTGCCGAGGACGAGGCCCAGAGCTTGACTTCGATTTCTCCGGTGACCTCGAAGTCTGCCTCCAGCGGCTGCGTCTGGAAGACGAGCACGTCGCGGCGGGCTGAGAGCGGCAGGGGCCGCGTCCAGTTCCAGATGTGCTCGCCGCCGCGCTGGTCGTACGCCCCCTGCAGGAGGATGCCGTCCGCCGAGGAGACGTTGCCCCCGACGCTCGGCACGGGGTCGCGGGGGTCGAAGTCGTAGCTGGTGGAGGAGGCGCTTTCGGACGGGGGTGTCGTGGTCAGGGAGCCGTCGGCGTGGAGGTAGTAGGCGGTGTGCACGGTGCGGGCGAGCGGCCACTCCTGCTCGTCTCGCCAGGCGCCACCGTGGTAGAGAAGGCCATCGGGTGTCTTGTGGCCGTCGCCGGCGCCCATGACGAAGATGCGCACCGGGGTCGCGAAGGGGGCTGCCTTGCCCAGCGAGGTGTCTTTGCCGAGGAGCCAGCGGTCGAACCACTCGCGGCGCCAGGCCAGCTGGTCGGCAATGGCAGCATCCGGGCCGAACTCGACCTGTCCGTGGGCGTGCTGAGCCTGCTGACCATGGATCCAGGGGCCCATGATCAGGTAGACGGGGCCCTTGATCGCCTTGCTCAGGGCCTGGTGGTTGGCGCTGGTGTTTCCGGCCCAGCTGTCGTACCAGCCGCCGACGAGGTAGACGGGGATGTCCTTGTAGCGCGCTGGGTTGGCGAGGATGTTGTTCTGGGCCCAGAACTCGTCGTCGCAGCCACGCTCCATGGCCTCGACGAGCCACTGCTCGTATTCGGGGGCGTGTTTCAGGGGAGTCGTGCCGGGGCGCAGGGGGAGGTTGAGCAGGTAGTGGCGGCGGTCGCGGCTCATCTGCTCAAGCGCCGGCTGGCCGTTGGGGTTGCGACCGCGCCAGGACAGGTCGTTGCCGCCGGTGAACACCCAGTTCCAGAATCGCAGCTCGTAGGCGCCGCCGTTGCGCATACCCTGGTAGCCCATGTTTGAAACCGCGTCGACCGGGATTACGGTGGCCAGCTCTGGGGCTTGCTCCAGGGCCACCGCGTGCTGCGCGCCGCCGGGGTAGGAGGTGCCAAACATGCCCACCTTGCCGTCCGACCAGGCCTGCGCGCCGATCCAGGCGCAGGTGTCGACGCCGTCCTGCGCGTCGTGGCCGAGAAAGCCCCAGGTGCCCTCGGAGGCGTAGCGGCCGCGCACGTCCTGCACGACTACGGCGTAGCCTGCCCTCGCGAAGTAAGCGCCGAAGTCCTGAATACCGACGCGTCCGGGCGTAGGGGCCTGCGTCTTGCTGTAGGGGGTGCGGGTTAGCAGGGCGGGGATGGGGCCGGTGCGGGACTTTGGGAGGTAGACGTCTGTGGCGAGGCGGACGCCGTCGCGCATCGGGAGCATGAGGTCAGGGAGGACCTCGATGTCGGTGTCTGACGGTGTCATGGGCGTGAGGGTAGGAGGTGGGGGAAGGGGAGTCAACGAGGGAGCGGCAGAGTGGATAAGATGCGGGCGGCTTGACGTGAATTCGAGCGGTTCAAAAAGGAGGCGGCGTGTGAGCGATCGGAAGTTTCGGTTTGGGATTAGCGGTAGGGGGGAGACCCTGACGCTGTGGCGTGACTTCGCGCGCAAGGCGGAGGACTTAGGCTACTCGTCGCTGGATCTGCCAGACCACTTCACGCGGCAGTTTGCGCCGCTAGTCGCGCTCGTAGCGGCAGGCCAGGTGACGACGCGTTTACGCTTCGCGACGACGATGCTGTGCAACGACTTCCGCCATCCTCTGATGTTGGCGAAAGAGGCAGCGACGGTCGACGTGCTGACGGATGGGCGATTCGAGTTGGGGATTGGAACCGGTTCGCGGCCGCTCGACATCGAGGAAGCGGGACTGGTCGCGGAATCGGCCGGAGTGAGAGTGGAACGGATCGCGGAGGTGCTGCAAATCCTGAGGCTGTGCTACGGAAGCGAGGAAAGAATCAGCTTCGCAGGGAAGCACTACCAGATCACGGACATCGAGGCGTATCCGAAGCCCGTCCAACAGCCGATGCCAATCATGATGGGCGCCCGGGGAAAGCGGATGTTGAAGCTGGCGGCGCGTGAGGCAGACATCATCGGTGTGATGACAGCCGCCGATGAGCAGGGAGCCAGCCTGAACGAGCAAATGGCCGTGATCCGTGAGGCTGCTGGCGAACGCTACGCACAGATCGAGTTCACTCAGCTCTTCTTCAATGTGCAGGTCGACGGCCAACCCAACGCACCGGGCGCGCAACGTCCCGGGTTAAGCCTGGTGGGCTCGCGAGACCAGGTTGTTGAGCAGCTGCTGAAGCTGCGGGAAGAAAACGACATCTCATACATCATGGTCATCGGCCCCGTTATCGACGCTTTCGCGCCAGTGGTAGCCAAACTCGCGAATACGTAGTCATCGAATATCGACGCTTTCGCGCCAGTGGTAGCCAAACTCGCGAATACGTAGTCATCGAATCAGGCGATGCTGGCGGGGTCTATGTCCATGAGCCAGCCTTCGGGGAGGGCGAGGTCACGCAGGAGCTCGGCGGGGTCCGGGGAGCGCAGGGTGATCTGCCAGCGATAGCGCCCGTGCCACTTCGGGACGTGCGGCGGCGCGGGACCGATGATGTCGACGCTGGGGAGGCCGCGCTGGGCTACATCCAGGCTCAGCTTTTTCACCATGCGCTCCGCCTGCTGCAGGCCGTAATCGGCGTTTGTGTGCGAATAGACGAGTCGGGCCAGTCTTACGAAGGGCGGGTAGGCCTGAGCGCGGCGTAGCTCTACCTCCTCGGCGAAGAAGGCGTGGTAGTCGTGCTGGGCGGCGGCGACTATGGCGTAGTTGTCCGGCGTGTACGTCTGCACGACGACGCGTCCCGACTGCGGCCCGCCGTCGTCTGAGGCAGCGCGTCCGGCCCGGCCCGACACCTGGGTGAGGAGCTGGAAGGTGCGTTCGGCAGAGCGAAAGTCTGGGATGTGCAAACCGATGTCGGCGCTGATCACGCCGACGATCGTGACGGCAGGCAGGTCGAGGCCCTTCGCGACCATCTGAGTGCCGACCAGCACGTCCGCTTTGCCTTCTGTGAAGCTGGCGAGAATCTGCTCGTGGGCGTGGCGGCCCTGAGTGACGTCGCGGTCCCAGCGCAGCGTGCGCACCCCTGGCAGCAGCGCCTGCACCGCCTCTTCCACCGCCTCGACGCCGAGGCCCATCGGCCGCAGCCGCGTGCTGCCGCACATTGGGCAGCGGTCGTAGGGGCTGCGGCTGCGGTTGCACTGGTGACAGACAAGGCGTTCGATGTCGCCGCTCACGCCTCGGCGGTGATAACCCAACGCGATGGCGCAGGCGCTGCACTGGGGCACGTAACCACAGTCGCGGCACTGGATGAAGCCGGCGCTGCCGCGACGGTTGAGGAAGAGGATCGCCTGCTCGCCCTTGTCCAGAGCCTGGTGGAGTCCGATCTGCAGAGAGCGGCTGAATATCGACCGGTTGCCGTCCTTGAGTTCCTCCCGCATATCGACCACGTCGACCGGCGGCAGCACCGTGGAGCTGACGACTCGTAGGACGTTGCCCGCGGCGTCGCGCACCGGCCGGACGCGCTCCCGGAGCTCGATCAGGCGGTGTGTGCCCCAGAGCGCCTTCTGGTAGCTGACCACGTCGGGTGTCGCGGAGCCGAGGAGCAGCGTGGCGCCGGTCAGCTTCGCCAGCTGCTCCGCCGCCTCACGGGCGTGGTAACGCGGCGCCGGTTCGGTCTGCTTGTAGGTCCACTCGTGCTCTTCGTCGATGACGATCAGGCCGAGGTCCGGCTGCGGCGC
>CAZNHI010000253.1:0-4439 GCA_964572535.1 uncultured Dehalococcoidia bacterium | reverse complement strand
CTACACCAAGGCGAACAAGCACAACGACTACTGGCGCGACTACGAGGCCGAGAAGACCGCACGGGTTTCGGGTGTGCCGGCCGTGGGCAACCTGCAGGACCGGGCGATGACGGAGCTGATGTCCAACGACAAAGGCGAGGTGATCTACGACCGTTCGCACGAGCACCTGGGCTCACTGGACATCATGGTGATCACGGTGCGGCGGCAGCTGCTACGGGCCGTCAAGGCGATGCGCGACAACGGCGTGCTGCCGCCCAACGTCGACGACGTAAGCCTCGATAGGGTGCGACACGCGACGGTGATCCTGCCACACGGCGCAGACTGGGTGGCCGAAACGCAGGGCTTGCGGGACTCGGAGGCTGGGTTAACGGTGGCCTGGGAGATGAAACCGCTGCGCCAGCCTGAGCTGGCACCGGCGCCGGAGGCGGGTGCTTAATGACGGACAGGCTCAAGGGCAAGGTGGCGGTGGTGACGGGCGCGGGTTCCAGCGGCCCCGGCGTCGGCAACGGCAAGGCGGCGGCGATCCTGTTCGCGCGGGAGGGCGCGAGCGTGCTCTGCGTCGACCTCTATGGAGAGCGAGCGCAGGAGACGGTCGCGGTCATCGAGGACGCGGGGGGCATCGCGTCGATGTTCCAGGCAGACGTTTCGAAGCAGGCGGAGTGCAAGGCGATGGCGGCGGCGGCGGTTGAGCGCTACGGACGCATCGACATCCTGCAGAACAACGTGGGCATCCCTTCACGCCAGGCGCTGGCAGACATCACCGAAGACGAGTGGGACCACCACTTCGTGGTCAACGTGCGCAGCATGGCGATGGCGGCACAGGCCGTGGCGCCGCACATGATCGAGGCCGGCGGCGGTTCGATCATCAACCTGTCATCGATCGCGGCGGTGCGTGCTTACCCGGCGACCTCCACGGCGTACACGACAAGCAAGTCGGCGGCTATCGGCTTGACGGTGGCGCTGGCGGGACAGCTGGGCGAGTACCGCATCCGGGTCAATGCCGTGGCGCCGGGGCAGGTGTACACGCCGCTGGTGGCTCCCAGGCTGACGCCGGAGAGCCGGCAGTCGCGCGCGACCTCCGGCGTGATCAAGGACGAAGGCAACTCCTGGGACATTGGCTGGGCGTCCGTGTTTTTGGCCAGCGACGAGGCGCGCTGGATCACGGGCCAGACGTTGTTCGTGGATGCCGGCATCTCGATCGAGATACCGAAGAGCAGCCTGCCGATGGCGCCGGCGCCGCCGCAGCGCTGACGAGTGCAGGGGACAGAGGGCATAGCGCACAGGCATAGCGCGTAGAGATGGCGGCTGAGGCTATCCTGGCTATCGATGCCGGGACGACGGGCGTTACGGCGCTGCTTGTCGACCATGACGGGGCCGTACGGGGCAGCGGCTATCGGGAGCTTACGCAGCACTATCCGCAGCCGGGCTGGGTTGAGCACGACGCCAACGAGATCTGGGCAGCGACGCTGGCAGCGGTTGGGGACTGCCTTGCTTCGGCTCCCGAGTACCGCGCGATTGCCCTCGGAGTCGCGAATCAGCGAGAGACGCTGCTGTTTTGGGATCGGCGCAGCGGCGAACCGCTACAGCGGGCGATAGTCTGGCAGTGCAGGCGTTCGGCTGGGATCTGCGAGGAGTTGCGCTCTGCGGGGCTGGAGCCGGAGGTAGCGCGCAAGACGGGGCTGCGCCTGGACCCCTACTTCAGCGGCACGAAGGCGCTGTGGCTGACGCGGCGCGACGAGACGTTGCGGAGTCGTGTCGCGAAGGGGGACGTCTGCTTCGGGACAATCGATTCCTGGCTGACGTGGCGTCTGACCGGCGGCACCGCGCACGTTACCGACGCCACGAACGCCTCGCGCACCCTCTGTTTCGATATCGATAAGCTGGACTGGGACGACGCGTTGCTGCAGGCCTTCGGGCTGAACCGGCGTGTGATGCCGGAGGTGGGACCGTCCGGCGCGGTGCGCGCGAAGACGCTGGCGGCGGGCGTGCTGCCGGGTGGGTTGCCGATCGCGGCGCTGGTGGGCGACCAGCAGGCGGCGCTGTTCGGGCAGGCCTGCTTCGAGCCGGGCATGACCAAAGCGACCTACGGCACCGGTTGCTTCATCCTCATGGCGACCGGCGACAAGCGTGTTACCTCTCAGCGGGGGCTGCTCACGACGCTGGCGCCAACGGTGGGTGAGATGCGGCCTCGATACGCGCTGGAGGGCTCGATCTTTGTGGCGGGCGCGGCGCTGCAGTGGTGCCGCGACAACCTGGGGCTGGTGCGAGACGCGGCGGACGCTGAAGGTCTTGCAGATGGCGTGGAGGACGCGGCGGGGGTGGTGTTCGTTCCAGCGTTCGTGGGTTTGGGTTCGCCGTACTGGGGACCGGACGCGCGTGGCGCGATCTACGGGCTAACCGGCGCGGCGACGTCGGCGCACGTTGTGCGGGCCGCGGCGGACTCGATGGTGTTCCAGGCGCAGGACGTGCTGGACGTGATGCGGGAGGAGACAGGGCTGCAGATCGCCGAGATACGCGTCGATGGCGGCGCCGCGCGCAATGACCGTCTCATGCAGCTGCAAGCCGACCTCGCGGGCGCGGCGATTTCGCGGACGCGGAGCGTGGAATCAACGGGGCTGGGCGCCGCGTACCTGGCCGGTCTGGCCACCGGCTTCTGGCGCGATGAGGCGGAGATTGCGGCGCTACGGGCCGAGGTGGCGCGGCTACGACCGTCGTCGCGGACAGAGATTACGAAGGCCGAACACGGACGCTGGCGTCTGGCGGTGGCGGGCCTGCTGCAGACTGAGCTACCGCCGCTCTGAACCTGCTAGGATTGGGCGTCATGACAAGCAAAACCGAAACCAGAGGCATCGTAGAGTCGATCCCAGCGGGGATCCTGCACGGGGCGATTTCGGCCCTGGGCGTGTCGCACGTGTTGATCGTGCCGGACACGCACCAGAAGACGCTGCTCGCCTCGCTAACCCAGGACGCGAACCTGCAGATGCTGACCTTCTCGACAGAGGACGAGGCGATCTGCGTGAATGCGGGGATGTGGATCGGCGGCGCGGAGTCCGTGGTGATCATTCAAAACGTGGGCCTGTTCGCGGCGATGAATGCGCTGCGCGGCGTGGCGATGGACATGAAGGTGCCGACGCTGCTGATCGTGGGGCAGTTCGGCCGCGATGTCTCGAAGACCGTCGAAGAGAACAGCGCGACCGGCGTGCGGCTGATGGAGCCGGTGCTGGACGCGCTGGGCGTGCCGTACTACCGCCTCGATTTCACCGCGGACGTCGGGGTGCTGCGCACCGCGTACGATCGCAGCCGGGCCGAGCGCGGACCTGTCGTGGTGCTGATTGGGGCGCCGACTTCGTGAACCGCCACGAGGCCCTCGAAGTCCTGGCGGCGCTCAAGGGCGACAGTGTCAGCGTCGGCACTATGCGGGCGATCCCGGACTGGTATGACCTCGGCGCGGCGCCGGACCTCAACCTGGATAACCGCGGCTGCATGGGCGCAGCCTCGGCGATGGGGCTTGGCATCGCGCTGGCGCAACCGCAGCGGCGGGTCATCGTGATCGATGGGGACGGCAGCCTGATGATGCAGCTCGGCAGCCTGACCAGCATCGCGGGCTCCGGGGCAGCAAACTTGTACCACTTCGTGGTGGTGAACGGCGTTTACGAGACCTCCGGTCTCCAGCCGATACCGGCGGCAGGCATCGTCGACTTCGCGACGATGGCGAGAGGCGCCGGATACCAGCAGGCCTCTGAGTTCGACGATGTCGGGGTCCTGCGCGAGCGCCTGCCGGGCATCTTCAACCAGCCCGGGCCGGCGATGATCGCCTTGAAAGTGAACCTGGACGACGTGCGCAAAGAGGTCCCAGCCGACCGGCCGAAGGACCAGGCCGGGCACCTGAGGTCGCAGCTGGTGCATTGAAAGCTGGGGGACACCCCCGGAGCCCCCGCTAAAGGGGCGCATGAAGCACATCGGGTAGTCAGGCGGGAGATTATCCGGAGTGCTTGCGGATAAACCGGAGGGTCTCTTCGGCGCAGCGCTCGTCCTGCACGTAGGCGATGTCATGGTTGGCGCCGGGGAAGACGATCTGCTCGCAGTTGGGGATGGTGTCGCGCATGAAGGCCTGCTCGTCCATCGTGATCAGGGGCTCGGCGGCGTCCGGGCTCATGAGGAGGGTCGGCGCTTTGATCTGCGCCAGGATGGGCTCGATGGTGAACTCGGGCTTCACGGAGAGTCTGCGGAAGGCTGAGAGCATGTGCGGCGGGATCATCGACATCTGCTCCCGGCCGTAAAGGGCCTTGAGCCGCTCTTCAAAGCCGCCCTCCAGGCCCTCGGGGCGGCGCGCCCACGTTTTGTTGGCGTCCAGCCAGGAGCCATCGACGAGGACGCTGTCGGCGCCCGGGCCGAAGAGATGTTTGACGCGCTGGGTGTGCATCGGGCTGGCCAGCATG
>CAZNHI010000252.1:0-4448 GCA_964572535.1 uncultured Dehalococcoidia bacterium | reverse complement strand
GTCGTCGGCACGCTGGGCGCCGTGCTGCACGAGATGGAGGCGCGCTACAAGCGCTTCGCCGCGCTCGCCGTGCGCAACATCGATTCTTACAACAAGCACCCGAAGGTTACAGATCGCCTGCCGTACTGGGTCGTAATCATCGACGAGTTGGCCGACCTGATGATGGCCGCGCCGTTCGAGGTCGAGCGCCAGATCTGCCGCCTCGCCCAGCTGTCGCGCGCTACCGGCATCCACCTGATTGTCGCCACCCAACGGCCATCGGTGGACGTGATCACCGGCTTAATCAAGGCGAACTTCCCCACCCGTATTGCCTTCGCGATGACCTCACAGGTCGACTCGCGCACGATCCTCGACATGGCGGGCGCCGAGCGCCTCCTGGGCCGCGGCGATATGCTCTACATGCCTACCGACTCCTCGAAGCCGAAGCGGGTGCAGGGCGTCTACCTCTCCGACCAGGAGATCGACCGCCTCGTCGCCTTCTGGGCCCAGCAGCGCCCCAAGCATTCCACCCTGATTTTCGACCATCTGCTGGACGCAGCGCAGGCCGAGATCGAGGAAGAGGAAGACGCGGATCCCATGTACGACAAGGCGAAGGCGCTGGCCGAGGAGCACTCCCGCCTCTCGACCTCGATGCTGCAGCGCCGGCTGCGCATCGGGTATCCGCGTGCCGCCCGCATCATGGACCGCCTGGAGGAAGAGGGCATCGTGGGCGGCGGCGGCAGCCGCGGTGGCTCCCGCGAAGTCCTCTCCGGCGATGACGACCTCGACGACGACGGCCCCGGCTTCCGCCCGCCGGTCAAGAACCCCTGGGACGAGTAGGCCGTTAAGCGCGTGTGACACCCGGAAAGCTAGGCCTCATCTTCGGCGCTGTAGCCGTGGTCTCAGTGCTGGCCGCGGTGGCCACGGCGTTCGTTGTCACGCGCCTCTTCTAAGCCCCCGGAGGACGTCCTGGAGCGAGCCGCGATTGCCCGTGGCTGCGTGACATAACGCGCCTATCAGCTTCAAAAGGGGTGTATAATAGTAGTGGAGGAAGGGCCCACAAGGGGCCCGGAAAAGAGAAGAGAGGCCGGGTGATGGCGAGTAATGGTACACGCTGGAAGAGCGCGGTTCACCCCGGCTCCAGGCTCCTGACCCGCCTGTCGTAACCAACAGGAACGAAGGAACCAAGTTCGCCAGAGCCCGCGGCAATACTGACTGTTGATCCGGTGGTGACTCCGGCAGAGGCCAGGGCGCCGGGCTCTCTCCTGCGTGCTCCTCAGTCCAGCAGCGCCTGGTACACCGCCGCTGGAACAGTCACTTTCGTCCCCTCAGTTCTTGGCGATGCCCAGCGCCTCTTCTACCGCCTGCTCGACGATCACCGCCGTTGGCTGCGACTCCTGGGTGCTGGTGAGGCCGTTCTTGGTCAGCGCGAAGGCGTAGTTGCGCTCGCGGTCAGCGAAGCCCACGGAGCCCCCGGAGCCGGCGTGCCCGAAGGCGTTGGGTCCGGCGCCCTCCGCGGCCGTCAGTCCCGGCCCCGCGAGCCAGTAACCCAGTGCCTTGCGCGTCGCCGTCTTGAAGCGCCCGTCGATCGCGTCCGTCTGCAGCACCGTCGCCCTATCGATGCGGCTGGCAGGCAGGATACGAGCACCGTCCAGCTCGCCGCCGTTGGCCAGTGCCGCGTACATGCGCGCCAGCGATCGCGCGTTGGTGATCAGGCCGCCCGCCGGACTGACGGCGCGACGGAACTCGCTGCGGTTGTAGCGCAGCCGGCCCATGTCCACCTGGTCGTCGTACAGCGTGGCGACCCGGGCCTCCGCCTCCTCAGTCACACCGAGGAACATCGAGTCGATGCCCAGGGGCCGGCAGACTTCCTCCTGCAGGAACCTGTCGATGCGCCGTCCGTCGACATAGTGCAGGGTCCTGCCCAGCAGCCAGCCGTAAGTCGTGCCGTGGTAGTGCGTCCTGCTGCCCGGCTCGAAGACGGGCTCAGTGTGCGCAAGCTCGGCGCAGATTGCCTCGTAATCCAGGGGGTCCTTGTCGAAAGCAGCGGGGTCGTCCGGCAGTCCAGCCCGATGCGTCAGCACATGGCGGATCGTCACTGCTGCCTTCCCCTTGGCGGCGAACTCGCGCCAGTATTTCGCGATCGGGTCGTCGTAGTAGATCTGACCGCGCTCGACCGCGATGTGGATGCAGGTGGCCGTGGGGCCCTTGGCGCTGGAGAACGACGGGAACATGGTGTCGCCATCCACTGGCCTGCCCGCGTCCTTGTCTGCCATGCCCGCCCAGGTGTCGACTACCAGCTTGCCGTCCTTGTAGGCCGCGACCTGGAGCCCCACCTCGCCGCTGGTGATCAGGCGCTCCAGCACAGCCCGTACCTTGTCGTTCGCGTCAGTCAAAGGAGCCCTCTCTCTCGGTGCGCCCTGGCCGATTGCCAGATTGTCATGTGGATGGGGTAAGCGGCTATCCGTCCATCCGATCAGCCATCAACTTCGCCGGCGTCATCAGGATGTTCACCCGCTTGCCCATCGGCCGCGGCGGCGGCGCGGCTGCGCCCTCGGGTCGCGGTGGCGCCGCCCTGATGCCAAAGCGCTCCTGCAGCTTCGCCATCTCCGTTTCGTCCTCCACCAGCTCCGCGGTACCGTAGACCAGCAGAAAGCCGCGACCGTCGGGGACGAGCAACGAGCAGCCCGGGTTTCTACGCAGGTTGCGCATCTTGAATGACGTCGCTTGGCCACCCAGCAGGAACTGCTTGCCATCGAACTGGTAGCCGATGTACGACTGCTGTGGCGAGCCGTCCTGGCGTCCCGTCGCGAAGACGCAGAGCCTGTGCTCCTGCAGGAACTTCGTTATTTCTGGTGTGGCCTCTGACATCGATGACCTCCGTGACTACTCGTTAGCTAAAGCGTCGCCGCGTAGAAGCTGCGCGGTGTCAGCAGGGGCACGACGCGTTCCTCGCGCTCCAGGTGCGACTCCAGCTCAGCGTCCGTCTCGGATCCCAGCGCGATCTGCCGGATGGGCTCCTTGTGCAGGCGCAGCACCTCGGCCTCGTCCCGCACGATGCTCGCCGCGCCGTAAACAATCAGCTGCTTCGGGCCGTCGATTACCGCCAGCGATAGGCCGGGCGGCACGCTGATCTTCTTCGCCTTTTGCGTCGGGGGCGCGCGTGCTGAACGCCAGGTCCGTGCCGTCAAAGTGGTACGCGATCAGCGTCAGCTGCGGCGCGCCGCCCTTCTTGCTTGTGGCGAGGACGCCCGTACAGTGGCCTCGCAGGTACTCAGCGATAGACGCGCCGATGGCTGCCGGAGTCAAAGGCTAAACGTGCTTGCAGGAGAGCACGTCGCCGTCCAGCCAGCGCGGGTCGCCATCGAGCAAGGCCCGCATCTCCTGGTACCACTTGTCTTGCTCCGGGTCCGCGGCATTAGCGTCGTAGCTCTCTTTGCTCTCGAATACAGCGGTCATGATCAGCTCGGCAGGGTTGCTTTCGTTGCGATGCAGTGTGCTGGCGATTGCACCCTTGGCCTTGGGCCGACGCTCGGTCCACCACTTTTCCAGCATCGCGGCTAGCGCCTGCTCTTGTCCTGCCTTCGGTTTGAGAAGTGCGACGGTACCGTACATGGCGTCCTCCTTCAAGGAAAACTGCAGCTGCGGAGATACGACAACAGTCTACGCGATGAGTCTCGAATTTAACGGCCGGCATGGCGAGTCTTGCCTGGTGACTAGACTGTCGCGAGAGAATTCGTCAAGGCCACGCTGCGCTTTCACTCGACTCAGCGGTCGTGGAAGGTGCGCTGGTTGCTGTAGCCCAGCGTGGGACGCACGACCACCTCTTCGATCTGTACGTGCGGCGGCTGGCTCACGGTGTAGACCACCGCCCGCGCGACGTCCTCCGAGGCCAGGTACATGCCCGGCTGCTCCTCCAAGACGCGTTCGAGGTGCTGGGCGTAGTACTCGCCGCTCTTGATCCCGGCCGCCGCGGGGTCGACGCCGATCGCACGCGCCGTGTCCTCGAGCATGCGCTGCGGCTGGCTGCGGCCGATGTTGGTTAGCGTCAGCCCGGGGATCACGACGGAGACGCGGATCCCGGTCTCGATCAGCTCCTCGCGCAGGCTCTCAGTGATGTAGTTCATCGCGTGCTTGGTCGCTGTGTACACCTGGCCGCTGGGGCGCAGGAAGCGCGTCGTGCCGCTGGACATGTTGACGATGTGCCCGGAGGCCTGGGGTTTCATCACCCGGATAGCCTCGCGGCAGCCGATCAGCAGCGCCAGCAGGTTGGTCTCGATGATCTCGCGCCATTGCTCGACGCTGCCGTCGCTGATGTTGCCGCGATTGCTGACGCCGGCGTTGTTCAGCATGATGTCCAGCCGGCCGAACTCGCGCACCGTGTCGTCGATCACTTTCGCCATCGCGTGCTCGTCGCGCACGTCCGCGGCTCGGGGCAGCACCCGGCCACCCGCCGCCTTGATCACGCC
>CAZNHI010000251.1:0-4450 GCA_964572535.1 uncultured Dehalococcoidia bacterium | reverse complement strand
GTTGTAGATCTGGGTGCCCGTGACATCGGCGGGCAGGAGGTCCGGCGTGAACTGGACACGGACGTAGCTGGCGCCGATGGTGTTTGAGAGGGTGCTGACGGAGAGCGTCTTGGCGAGACCGGGGACGCCTTCGATGAGAATGTGACCATCGCAGAGCAGGGCGATGAGGAGGCGGTCGATCAGGTAGGTCTGGCCGACGATGACGCGGCCGATTTCGGAGCGGATGGCGTCGAGGAAGTGAGACTGCTGCTTGACGCGCGCGTTGATCGCCTCGATGTCTACCGCCACGCCGCCTGTCCCCCGTGCGTCAGATTCGTGCTATCGAGTATATACGAGTGAGAGGGGCGAACAGACGCCTCCGAAGCAATCCTGGGGAAGAGCACAGGCGACGTCAGGCTGAGATCTCGACCTCCGCCTCGATTTCGACAGGAATGCCGAATGGCAACTCCGCCATTCCGACGGCACAACGGGCATGCGCGCCAACCTCTTCGCCGTAGAGGTCGAGGATCAGGTCCGTGAAGCCGTTTATGACCTCAGGTTGCCTCTCAAAGCCGGGCGCGGAGTTGACCATGCCGAAAACGCGCACCCAGGCCGTGACGCGGTCGAGGTCGCCAATTGCGGCCCTGAGGCTGGCAAGCATGGATAGCGCGGTGAGACGCGCCGCCTCGTAACCCTGCTCCAGGCTCAATTCCGCCCCAACTTTGCCGCGAAGCAGGCTTGAACCGCCGTTCGGACTCTGAGGTCCGTGGCCGGCGATGAAGGCTCGTTGTCCGTGAACGCGGACCCGCGAAAAACGCAGAATCACGCCGGGCGGTGTGGCGGCCTGCGGAGGAAGTGCCAACCCCATCTCCTCCAGCCTAGCTTCAATGAGCATCCTGCTGCCTCCTTCTCCAGAACCGAGACGCTGTGAGGTCGTGTCAGCTGAGGCCGACGACCTGGGCGAGGGCTTCGAGTTGCTCTTCGTAGCGGGTGACGGAGTTGAGCAGGACGTGGGTGACGCCGAGGGCCTGTAGCTCCTCGATGTACTCGCGGGCGTGTTCGGGAGTGCCGTAGAAGCCGTGAGTCTCCAACATGGCGGGGTTGTGGTAGACCTCGGTGAACCAGCGGAGGGCTTCGGCGCGGGCGACCTCCGGCTTTTCGTGGACGGACATGAAGACGCGCTTCGAAATGGCGAAGGCGGCGGGGTCGCGGCCGGCCTGGTCCAGGGATTCGTGCAGGATGGTGACGGCTTCAGCGAGCGCGGCCTTGCTGGAACCGCCGGCGCCCATCCAGCCGTCGGCGATGCGCGCCGCACGCCTGTAACCGTTGGGGTTGTAGGCGCCCACCCAGATCGGCGGATGGGGTTTCTGGATCGGCTTGATCGCCATGCCGGCCTGCACGTCGAAGATCTCACCGTGATAGTCAGCCTCGGGCTTCGTCCAGAGCGCCTTAATCACCTCGACGCCCTCGTTGAAGCGCCGCACGCGCCGGTCGAGCGGTACCTGGAAATCGCGGTAGTGGGCGGCCCTGCCTAAGCCGACGCCGAGGATGGCGCGGCCGCCGCTGACGTAGTCCAAAGAGGCGATCTGATGCGCGACGTGGACGGGGCTGTGCAGGGGCAGGACAACGACTGAGACTCCGAGGCGAATGCGCTGGGTGAGCGCCGCCGCGTAGGTGAGGATGACCATGGCGTCGAAGGAGAAGGAGTCATCGAGGGTGTTTTCCGTCACCCAGAGGTCCTTGAAGCCGAGGGCATCGGCGCGCTGGGCGACGCGGCGGACGCTCTCCATGTCAATCGGCGCCCAGGAGCGGCAGGGCAGGACGAAGCCGAAATCGAGCTGATCTTTCAGGGCCATGTCAGTCGTCCCATTCCAGGCCTGGCATTGCCAACCGGAGTTGTTCGCACGTAGGGGGCATCGCCCTCACCATAACCCTCTCCCAGAGGGAGAGGGGATCTGAGAAAAGGCGGCGCCCCGTGGCTATTTCCACAGACGCTGGCTGGCGATTTTTGCGCCTTCTGAGAGCATGCGGAGCTTTTCCCACTGGATGCTTTCGTGGACGCGGGCGGTGCCGTAGCCCTGGGCGAAGCCGCAATCGACGCCGGCGATGACGTTTTCGCGACCAACGCGCTCGGCGTACTGGATGATGCGGTCGGCGACGAGCTCCGGGTGCTCGACGACGTTGGTGACGTGGGCGACGACGCCGGGCATGAGCAGCTTGCCGTCCGGCAGCTTCGTGGTCTCCCAGACGTGGTACTCGTGGCCGTGGCGCGGGTTGGCGGCCTCGACGGAGTAGCAGCCGGCGTTGATCGCGAGGACGACGTCGACGATGTCTTTGAGCTCGATATCGGTGGTGTGCGGGCCGTGCCAGCTGCCCCAGCAGACGTGGTAGCGCACGCTGTCCTCCGGCAGGCCTTTGAGGGCGTGGTTGAGGGCCTCCACTCGGTGCATGGCGAACTTCTGGTACTCAGCGGCTGAGGGCGGCGGGTCCATGGAGTCGTAGGCGGTGACCATGCGAGGGTCGTCGATCTGGAGGATGAAGCCGGCCTCGACGACCATCTTGTACTCGACGGCCATGGCGTCAGCGATGGCGTAGAGGTACTCGTCGTCGCTCTTGTAGTACTCGTTGGGGCGTTGCAGGGCGATGGTGCCGGGGGCGGTGGCGGGCACGAAGGCCTCTTCGACGCCGGCGGCCTGCGAGGCGGCCTTGAGGTTTTCCAGGTCCATGCGCATGAGGTCCTGGCCGACGTAGTTGACGGGGCCGGTGCAGACCAGCGGGATCTGACCGACGCCGAGGCCGCCGCCCTCCATCTCCGCGTAGGCCTCGGCGAAGCGAATGCGGTCGCGGCCGCGCACGAAGGCCTGGGAGTTCCAGCTGGCCGCTCGCTCCTCGAAGCCGCTGAGACGGTCGCTGATGTAGCCGGCGAAGCCGGACTTCGAGAACTCGCCGTCGCTGGGGATGTCCATGCCGGCAGCGGCCTGCTGTTTGACGACGGCGGCGACGCTGCGCTTGATCAGGTCCTGCTCGCGCGCGTCGAAGGGCTTGCCCGCGGGGCGGCCGGGGAACAGGGCGGCGATCTCCGGCGGGCGGACGAGGCTGCCGACGTGGCTGGTGAGGATGCGGTTGGTGCTGCGCTTCAAGGGGTCGTCTCCTGTGCTGGCGAGACGGGGGCGTGGGAAGTGAGCCTATCTTAAGGCACGGCGGCGGGGGAGCGAGGAACAAGGGGCGTCTGGCTACAAACCCGGCTGACTATTCGAGAGAGCCGGATTTTTTGATCCTCCCGCTTGGCCCTAGCAGGCCGACGACTTCGACTGTAGTTTGGGGGCATTGGTAGGGAGGTGTCGAAGAATGACTGAATCCGAAGGACACGCTTACACAAAAACGCATCAGCTCAGCGGCGAGGCCCTTCTCTTTGATCTCGACGAGCAGGCCGGCTCTGTCCTGGCTGAAGCTCGGCTGGCCACTGTGCGGAGGGCGGGCCGCACACTGGCGAAGGACGGCTCCCTGCGTCTGACCATCGTTGGATTCGCCGCGGGCGGATCCCTGAACGACCACAGGGCGGGTGGGCCTGTCAGCATCCAGGTTCTGACGGGGGAGGTGGAGATAAAGGTTGGAGACCGGTCCGAGCGGCTGCATGAGAGGCAAACGCTTGTCCTGGCCTCTAACGTGACCCATTCCCTGTCAGCAACGGCGGACGCGGTCATACTGCTTTCTATTGCGATGCAGCCGTAGGGCGTGAGAAGCAGTTGCCCTAAGGCAGAGGGGCGCCGCGCCACTCGGTTCTGGAGGCGAAGTCGCGCTGGCGGGCTGGCGCGGGACCGAAGGTTTCGTCCGCGTAGCCGAGGTAGAGGATGCCGGCAATCTCGTCGCTGGGTTGGAGGCCGAAATGGGCTTTGACATGGTCGTCGTAGGCGCCATCGCCGGTGCGCCAGATGGCGGCGAGGCCGAGGGCGGTGGCGGCGATGAGCATGTTCTGGAGGGCGGCTGAGGCGGCCTGGAGGTCCTCGCGGCGGGCCATGGGGTCTGCGTTTTCGGAGGTGACGCCGACGACGATGAGCACCGGGCTGCGCAGGGGTTTGCGGCGCTCGCCCTCCTTGAGGCCTTCAAGGTTGGGGGTAGCGCCGTCCAGGCGCCGAACGAGCGCCTGGACGAGCACCTCACCGAACTCCGAGCGCGCTTCGTTAGTGAGGACAAAGAAACGCCAGGGTTGGGTGTCGTGGTGGTTGGCGGCGTGGACTCCCGCCTGGAGGACGCGCTCGATGAGCTCGCGGGGAGGCGCATCGGGGCGCATCTTGCCGAGGCTGCGCCGGGCGGAGAGCGATTCGAGTATGTCCACGTCGCGGGCGCTGCTAGCGGGTCTCGGCGGGCGAACGCTCTTCGTGCAGGATGGTTTCGTAGAGGCTGACGACCGGGTGGCCGGCGATGACCCCGGCGACGCTGCCCTGGGCGTGGCCGCGGGTGAAGGCTTCGG
>CAZNHI010000250.1:0-4511 GCA_964572535.1 uncultured Dehalococcoidia bacterium | reverse complement strand
GGTGACAAGGGGGCGTGGAGGTGAGGGCGGGCGCTGCTAGCGTGTGGGTGCGGGTGGAGCCGGAAAATGAGGATGCGGGAGCGGGGGTGAGTCTAAAAGGGACGGATGCGGGGCGCAAGCGGATGCGGCAGGGGCCAGGGACGGGCCGGGTTGGGGGCCGAGGCGGGGCGTAAGGCCGCCAGGAGTAGTGCCGAGGTTGGCCCGGAACGGGGTCCGAGAGAGGGTCCGGAAGAGGGTGCGAAAGGGGGTCCGAAAGGGGGTCCGAAAAGGGATGCGAAAGTGGGGCGAGGCGGCGCGCAAAGCGGCGCGGAGTGAGATTGCGGACGGGGAGCGGCGGCCGCCGCGGAGCCTGAGGGCGGTGCGGGAGGGCTATCCGCTATCGCAGCGGGAGGTGGCGCAGCGGGCGGGGCTAGCGCGGTCGACGATTGCGGCGCTGGAGGGCGGCCGGAGGCGGGCGCAGCCGGCGACGATGAGGGCGATTGCGTCGGTGCTGGAGGTGAAGCCGGGGGAGATCGCCTGGCGGGGTTGAGGGCGTTTGTATTGTGTCTGGCGGGGCGGAGTGTGATGAATGGGGAGCGGGGAGCAGAGCCGTAACCAGGACGCCGCTGAGCCTCTTTAGGCCAGGTGGATCAGCTGCGATGTTGACCGACCAGTCCATCTTCACCACGGAATCACCGTCGCCGAACAGCGCCGCCACACGCTGGACAAAATTCAATGCGCCAGTCGGGAAAGTCCGCGCCTTCGACCTTGAATTGATGTCCGCTATTACAGACGTATGAGTCAGACGAACCTCCGCGATTCAAGATGGCCTGTGCAAGGCAAGCGGGACAATCGTTTTCACTTACGAGCGCCGGATGAGGTGAACCGGCCAACGTAACATGAGGCATGGCGGCGATCCGCCTGAGCGCTCCTTCGTGCATTGATTCGTTCGTCGCGTTACCTCCTATTCACTCCCACAGCCAATCCCATCATTGTCACTGCCGTCGAAGCGATGCGGATCAGGTGGCAACACCTGAAACCGCCGGTAGGGTATGTCTGGGCAGTCGAGATCAGGCGGCGGTGACGGGATGCAGACCGTTGGATACGCTGGATCGCAGTTGCCATTGACCGGCGACGATTCCGGTTGAGGAGTTGTGCAGGCTCCCCATAGACCACGGTTCGCCACCCTAGCCTCTTGCTGGGCCGCCAGGAAGCGATCCACGTGCTTCACGTCCGGCGGGAACGTCGAGACCTTGGCGTAGCCTTCGCTCACCAGCGTTTCGTTGACCATTTGGCCGTCAAGGTAGACGTAGCGCAGCAGGCGGCCAAAGCGGTCGGTCTCGCTCACGTCCTTCTCAAGGTCAACCGTTTTGCCTTCTAAAAGGGCCTTGTTCCAATTGCTGGCCTCGCGACCGTAGCAGCCGACAGGTTGGCCAGGCGCGACCGTCTCCGGCGTATCGACGCCGATGTAGCGGATGGTGGCCGCTTGACCGCCAATTGTCACGTTAATGGTGTCACCGTCCACGACGCGCACGACGGTGGCGGATGTGCGGCCAGTGCTCGACGGTGTAGGGGTCGGAGTTGGGGACGGTGCGAGAGTAGGCATAGCGGTAGCGGAAGGGTCAGTCGTTGTGCTTGCTGTGGCCGTGGGGGTTGGCGGCGGAGGGCCGTCGCAGGCCAGGGCCAGCGCGGAGATGGCGAGCGCCAGGAAAGTTGTCTGCCTAATGTTCCAAATAGCGCTTACCATCATATGATCGGCGACACGTATGGATATTGAGCGTAGGCGACTGGCGTCAGCCTCCGTAGACCGCTTAACCGAGCTTCCCATGCTGGCGCTGTCGGTGGCGATGGTGCCTCTGATCCTCGCGCCCTTCCTCTTCGACCTCTCCGGCGGTCTTGAGGATGCCTTTTTCATGGCGGATTGGGCGATCTGGGCGGTGTTCGCGCTTGAGCTTTCCGTGAAGACTTACCTTGCGCCGACGCGGACCGAGTACCTCAAGCGCCATTGGTTCGATGTGATGATAGTGGTGCTGCCGTTCTTGCGACCTTTGCGGATCGTTCGCTCGGCGCGGGCGCTCCGCGCACTTCGCGCGACAAGACTGGTGTCATTCGTCGCTCGTGCCACTCACTCGACGCGAGAGGTTTTGGCTGAGCATGGGCTGCAATACGTCCTGGCTGTCGGTGGCCTCGTGGTGCTCGCGGCTGCGGGGCTGGTGACGTTGTTCGAGCGAGATGCGGGCGGGAGCATCAACAACTTCGGAGACGGCCTCTGGTGGGCCGTGACGACGATTACGACGGTGGGTTACGGCGACAAGGTTCCGGTGACAGCGGAAGGACGCGGGATCGCCATCTTCGTGATGCTGGTGGGGATCACGCTCTTCGGCCTGATTACGGCGAACATCGCGGCGTTTTTCGTCAAGCCGATTCAAGAGAAGGAAACGGCCACGTTAGATGATGTGTTGGAACAATTGCGCAAGCTTGAGGCGAAAGTAGAGGCGCTCCAGAGTGCCGAACCACCTCAACGCGACACGTCTGGCCGGTAACCGAAGGTTAGGGCCTATCCAAAGAACAAGAATTTCTTGCGACGCTTGACCGAGATATGAGTTGTGCCGGACGCGCGTTTGAAGTTTGCGTCCATTTCCACATCCAGGTTCATGTGATCGGCTGTTCGCGCCTGTTCCAGGAATTGTTCCAGTTCCTTTTGGGCGCTAGTGGCATCAATCTGGCCTTCAAGCTGCTTAACCTGGAGCCGAAGCGCTTCCTGCTGTGCAGCCAGGATCAGCGCTTGAGAGTCCTGCGGTGTAAGCATCTGTTGCAGCGCGAAGCCGATGATGTCGTTGCCCGTTGGCGCGTTACTGCGCAGCGCAGGAAGCTGCTTCTGATCTTGAGAGGTTTGCTCTTCTTCGTTTGACACTCGCGACCACCATCTCCGCTTGGACGGACTCCCGAAAGTCTGAAAAACCACCGTGATCCTACCATACGGTAGGTCGATAGCGTGGAAGACGTGTGCGCTCGAATCGGCTCCCATGACCATCCGCTGAATCTCTGGAAGCTCCGCCGCGACCGCTCTTGCCATCATGAGCGACTCTTCGTTTTCGGCTGCAGCGACAAGTCTTCGAGCAACCAAGCCGTCCCCGTCCGACAACCAAACCAACCGCGCATCGACATTGGCCGGAAGGCTGACGGTGTTGGCGCGCTCTGCGAGGCGTAAAGCCGTGTCGTAAACAACGGTTAGCTGTTCGGGCGTAGAAACGCGCTCGAAATCAGCATTCGAGAGTTGAAAGAAGGCCTGAGTGACATCCTCATCGATGCCACCAAATCTCCCACTCAACGCAGCCTTGTGGTCGTTGTAGTCCTTGCGGTAGTAGTTGGCCCACCGACTGCCACGATAGCCAGAGTAGCGACGACCCATATCAGGTATCGAGGGTCCGCCAACAGCGGACAGGCGTAAGGTGGCGGATAGTCGTGTCGAGTACCAAATTGACCCAGGTGTTCTGAGGTTCGAGGTGGAAGGGGAATTCCCAGAGGGCAAGGCACTCGGCGTTCCGCCAAGGAAACTCGACTTCGAAACCCACATTGCCGCTATCAGCAGGCGGGTTGAAGGGTGTGCCACCCTGAACGCTGTACTTGCGAGCGCTCGGCGGATTCTCGGCTGTCAAGGCAAGCCAATCCGCAGTGACACCTTCACCGATCCAGCGGAACCTTGGCCTTACGTCGGCTCCAGTTATGGAGAATGTCATCGTGAGTCGGTTTGGTGCACCCTTGCCGTTACTTGAACCAGGATTGAGGTGAAACTGAGGGCCATTCTCTTCGCGGCTCCAGTCGTCAGGAAGCGCGGGTGGTGATGCACCTCCAACATGACGGGCTTTGACCTCGGATGCCGTGAGAAGCCGTGTCGTCGCGCCTACTCTGACATAAGGCTTGCCGCGAACGAAGTAGACTGTTCCCAACCGACGTGCTTCAACTCTCATGGATAGGATTACCTTGCCGTCAACCTCTATCGCATCGATTGCTGGATACGGAATCGGGTCTATGGCACGTTCGATTCGGGCTGCGAGTTCTTCCTTCGTGTTACTGCCAACCGTGACGCCAACGAGCGTCTTGTCATCGCGGATACCTAATAAAACATGACCGCCGTCAGCGTTTAGGAATGCGCCGAGTGCTTCCATCGCCTGCGGCTCTTCATTGAAGCCCACCTTGAACTCAACCTGCTGGCCCTCGCCCTGAGCAACCAATTGCTTTAGCTCATTGAAATCCATTTCGCGACATATTCTATCGGAGCCAAGGATGCCAGTTTCAGATCCTGCTTCGATGTGGTGACAGCCCATTGTCGCGAAGCTATAAGAAAACGAGTTGGTGATCGGCGAAGAACTGGCGGCGCATGGCCGCGAGGGTGAAGCGGCGTTAGCTCTCTTCGATCTCGATTTTGGTGATTTTGTCGCCCTGGCGGATGGCGTCTACGACGTCCTGGCCGGAGGTGACTTTGCCGAAGACGCTGTGCTTGTTGTCGAGGTGTGGGGTGGCGCCGTGAG
>CAZNHI010000249.1:0-4520 GCA_964572535.1 uncultured Dehalococcoidia bacterium | reverse complement strand
CACGGCCGTGCGCCCCTACGACTTACTTCTGAGATGGGGGCTCCGCCCCAAGCCCCTGGCTTTGAAAGATGGGGCTCTGCCCCAAACCCCGCTAAAGGGGCGCATGGGGCGCTGGTGGAGGCGAAGGCAAGTACCCCGGGCTGAACCCCAGGGCATCTGGGCGGCGACACCGCAGGTTGAAACCTGCGGCATCGCTAGCGTGTTGAGGTGGAGAAAAACTCTGCAGGATGAATCCTGCAGCTTCGCGGTCCGGGCATTGGGGTACAGAGAGGTAGGGGCGCACGGCCGTGTGCCCCTACCTTCGTTGGCGAGGAAGAGAGGTTGGAGGGCGGATGACGCCGAGGCTGGAAAGCCTCGGCTACGTTTTCGGCGGAGGGGGCAGCGCACCCTCTCCCTCCCGAGGGAGAGGGTTAGGGAGGCCGCGGAGGCGACGGAAGACGTGGCGCAGGGCGTCCGTGTAGAGGCGGAGATCGCTGCGGCGGGGGATGAGGGCGTCAGAGGCCGGGTTGCCCGAGATGCGGGCGTAGGCGTAGGCGGTCATGGCGAGCATGAGGATGTAGCCGATGCTGGTGCCTATGGCGGCGCCGGGGACGTCGTAGACGGCGAGCAGGGCGATGGTGATGGGTGTCGTGATTGCGAGGTTGGCGACGGCGATCCAGAAGTTGACGATGGGCAGGCCGCGGCTGAAGACGTAAGCGCCGAGGATCCTGGCGCCGGAGATGGCGACCATGCCGGGGAGGAGCCAGAGGTAGGGCTCTACCGAGGCCTGGTACTTGCTGCCGAAGACCTCCGGTATCCAGAGGTTGGCGATCAGGCCTGCGACTACGGCGGCAACGGCGGTGACGAGCATGGTGTTGCGGCAGACGACGGGGGTGAGGCGCCCGGCGTTGGCTTTGTCGCCAGCGGTGATGTCGGTGAGCAGGACGATGGCGACGGAGCTCGAGAGGATGAGCAGGCCTTCGACCTGGGAGTTGGCGACGGTGTAGATGCCGACGCCGGAGCGGCTGACCAGGGCGAGGATGAGGAAGGTGTCAACGCGGTAGTTGGCGAGCTGGACCAGGTTGGTCAACGCCGTTTGTCCGCCGAAGCGTATCGCCTTCTGGAGCAGAGACCAGCCGGCCGGCCTGTGCGGCCAGACGTCGCGGCCCAGCAGGACGTAGCCCGCGACGACGGGCGGCAGGAAGGCCAGCGTCCAGGCGATGACGGCGCGTGGGACGTTGAGGCCGAAGAGCAGCTCCGTGCCGCCGAGGCTGAGGATCATGCAGAACGGCAGTGAGACCTCCAGGGCGTTCATGACGCCGAAGCGCCCCTGCGCGCGCAGGAGGCCCTCCGTGACCCGGAGCTGGATGAACGCGGGCGCGGCGAGGATCGCCATGCCGTAGGGAATGTTGACGTCGTCGAGGTAGCCCGCGAAGAAGAGGGCTGTGACCAGGACGGCGATGATGGCGACAGCCGTAGTGAGGAGGGTCACGGTGAGGCCGACCTCCATCGCCTGACGGCCGCTGAGTTCGCGCCGGGAGACGAAGTAGAAGACGGCGGCACCGACGCCGAGGTTGGCGAACGCGACGCCGATGCCCACTGCAGCCTGGAAGAGCGCGAGGTCGCCGCGGCCTTCTGGGTTAAGGGCGCGCGCGAGGAGAATTGCGGTGAGGAAGCCGGTGGTGTTGCTGGTGAGGGCGAAGAGGAAGACGAAGTTGACGTTGAAGAGGAAGTGGCGGGGGAGGGAGGGGACGGCCGAGGGTTCGGGGTCAGGCATGGGGAATGACTGCCTGGTGCGCTGCGCGCTTTGGGCTCGCGACGGGCTGCTGTCGCGCTGCGGTCTCGCTCCCCCGCGTAGTCCTTATCACTCGCTGCGCTCGCTCTTTGTTCGAGAAATAGGGGACTGGGGGGACGCCCCCCAGTCCCCCCGCGCAGGGGCTGCGCCCCTGAGAACCCTGCTCAGGCTGGGAACAGCTGGATGATGGCGCAGGCTGAGGGAAAGGCCGGAGACGGACCAGGCCCGGCGCTCCCGCCTGTGGTGAGATGCGCCCGTGAGGACGTTGCTCCTGTTCTCGGGCAGGCTCGCTCGGTGCACGGGTATAGTATGCCCGGTGTACTGAACCTGAGGTTCGGGTCCAGGGCTTACGAGAGACCGAGGAGAAAAAGCGATGGCGGACCGAGTGAAGGTTGGAAATGCTGAGATCGCGATGGTTTGGGACGCTGAGTTCGAGTACGCGCCGTCGCAGTTCATCCCGAGCATGCCAGCGGCGAAGTGGGCACCCTTCCTCGGCGGGGTGAGCCCGGACGAAATCCAGAAGTCCCGGGTGATGACGTTTCTGGTGCGCAGCCAGGGCAAGAACATCCTGGTCGACGCGGGCGTGGGCGGGCACGGGCTGTGGCGCTGGGGTGAGGGCCACCTGCTCGACTCGCTGAAGGGGCTGGACGTCAGCCCGGAGGAGATCGACTACGTGGTGCCGACGCACCTGCACCTCGACCACGTCGGTTGGTTCACGCGCCCTTCAGCCAATGGCCCGGTGCCGACCTTCCCCAACGCGAAATACCTGTTCCAGAAAGAGGACTGGGACTTCTTTGTGGAGAAGGATTACTTTGCCAACCGGCCCGACAGCCCGCTGAACACGATGTCGAAAAAGATGTTCGAGACGGCGGTTATCCCGATGAAGGACTCCGGGTTGATGGACCTCATAGGGCCGGAGCAGATCATCACGGACGGGGTGACGTTGTTGCACACGCCGGGCCACACGCCGGGGTCTGTTTCGATCCTGGTGCAGTCGGGGTCGGAGGCGGCGCTGCTGATCGGCGATGCGGCGCACACGCCTGCGCAGATGTCGGAGGTCGACTATTCACCGGCTATCGACATCGACGCGTCGCTGTCGACGCGGTCGCGCAAGGCGCTGATCGAGATGGCGCAGAAGCAGAACGCGTACATCGCGGGGGCGCACTTCGGGGCGCCGGGGCATCCGGCGTTCGGGCGGATGATCCTGATGGATGGGCGGCCGATCTGGCAGGGCGTGAGCTTGTAGGAAGCACGGGTGGGGCGGGGGATTCCCCCGTTCCCCCTCCTGGTCCTTATCGCTCGCTGCGCTCGCTTTTTGTTTAAGAAATAAGGGCCTGAGGGACACCCCCAGACCCCCGCGCAGGGGCTGCGCCCCTGAGAACCCTGCTCTGGCTAGCAATAGAAAGAGGGTATGCCGAAGGGATACTTCTCGGGCTTGCCGCGCATGGCCCTTCGACGCGGCTCAGGACCCCGCTACCCCTGCTTGAGTAACCTCACCCCCAGCCCCCTCTCCTCGCAAGGAGAGGGGGCTTTTGCGACGGCTGCGTGCGAGGGAGACGGTTTATTCTTGCCGGGTTGCTGCGCGTCGTGCGGCGGTGCGACCCTTCCTCAGAGGATCTCGGGCCAGCCTTTGTTGAGGGCGCCGTAGATGACGAGGAGCAGGGCGCAAAGGGCGTAGGAGGCGGCGAAGAAGGTCGTGTAGTCGTTGGGGCGGCGGCTCGTGACGACTGCGCCGGCGAGGGCGAGCGCCAGGGCTGCCGGGAGGACGAGGGGCACTGTCTGGCCTTCGATTGCGCCGGCTGCCTGGAGGGCGCCGTAGCCCGCTATCGAGACGGCGAGGAGGGGGGTGCCTGCGGCTCCGGACGCTTGAGACGCCCTGGCGAAGCAGATGAACAGGAGCGCCAGGCTGAGGAGGGCAATGTGCAGCTCGTAGTGGCCCCAGTGCTCGTCGAGGAAGTAGGCGGGCTCCCAGGCGGCGTCAGCTTCCGTCAGGCTGTGGGCGATGGCGTTGGCCGCGAGGTGGATGGCGTGTCCCTGGATCAGGAGCAGCAGGGCGACCAGGACGCCGGCGCGCAGGGCTGTGCTGCTGAGCAGGTCTGCGTCCTGGGCCAGGCGTAGGAGCAAGGCCGCGAGTAGCAGGATCAGAGGGGCGTCGACGAGGTCGCCCCAGGTTAGGCCTTGGAAGACATGCGCGTCCGAGAGGGCAATCGGCACCAGGTCGAAGATGGCGAAGGCGAGGGCATAGGCGAAGATCAGCTGGGGAGCAGAGAACACGGGGAGCCCTGGCCGACGCTGGTTGTTCACTGCTGCGGAGCCTCGCCTGATGCCAGCCAATGGGCGTAGTCGAACTCGTAGGTGTCTGCGATGTGGCCGCGGGCGACCTTGCGCAGGGGGGTTTTCGGTAGCGGTTGGTCGCTGAGCTCGATGCGGGCGACGCGCTTGTAGGACGCGAGCTGCTTGCCGAGGCGGTCGACGTCCTCGGAGACGAGCCGGGTCAGGGACACGATGTCGGTGGCGCCCCCGGCCTGCGCGGCCTCGACGTTGGGGTGGATGACGGCCGTGACCTGCACTTTGTCGCGGACTTTGCGGCCGAGGACACAGACGTCGGCAATGAGGTCGCTCTGGGAGAGCGCGTCTTCGAGCTCGTCGGGTATGACTTTTTCGCCTGAGTCGAGCACGATGACGTACTTGCTGCGGCCGGTGAGGTAGATGCAGCCGTCCTTGTCGATACGGGCGAGGTCGCCGG
>CAZNHI010000248.1:0-4530 GCA_964572535.1 uncultured Dehalococcoidia bacterium | reverse complement strand
AGATGTACTTGCCGATCAGCTCCTCGCTGCGACCGTAATCAATCGACGTGTCGATGAAGTTGATGCCTGCGTCCAGGACCGCGTTCAGCACCTTGTCGGCCTCTTCGTCGGAAATCGCGGGGCCGCGGTTGCCCCCGCGCAGCTCCATGGCGCCGAAGCCCAGTATCGTCACCTCAACGCCCGTCTTGCCCAGCTTTCGAGTCGGTATGTCTGACATCGTGTGTCTCCTTCTAGATACCCGATCCTAGTCCGAACCGGCGGCTACGCGCTATTCGCTGTTGAAAGCCCGGGGCCCACCCCCGGACCCCCGGTACAGGGGCGTCCGCTGCCTTGTACTGACAGGCCTCGCGTTCCGCGCCGCGACAAGGCAAAATGCGCCTATCCCCGCATCGGTTTGCCAGAAGGAGCAGTCATGGAAATCATCCTCGTAGAGGTCAACGTCAAGCCCGAGCGCCTCAACGACTTCCTCACCCTGATCAAGTACGACGCCGAGCACTCAGAAAACGACGAGCCCGGCTGCCTGCGCTTCGACGTGCTCCAGGACACGGAGGACTCGCACAAGTTCTTCTACTACGAGGTCTACAAGGACGAGCCAGCGCGCATGGCCCACCGCGAGACGCCGCACTTCAAGAAATACGCCGCAGAGTCCGCCGACATGTTCACGGGCCCGCTAAACCGCCACATCATCAAGAACTACGTCCCGGCCGACGCCGTCTGGCGCTAATAAGGCCCAACCAAAACGTAACGGCGACCTTTAGGTCGCCAGCGCTGCCTACTTCATCCAGGATGCGCCGTCCGGGTTCGCCACGGAGGTCGAATGGAGGCCGAAGGCCTCCGCTACATTGCCCTCTCTCGCGCTACTCCCGCAAGCGGGCTTTCAGCTCGTACAGCCGCGTCAGGGCCTGCAGCGGCGTCAGGGCGTCCAGGTCTAGCTCCGCCAACGCTGCCTCCACCTCCGATGGCCCCTGTGACGCCAGCAAGGCCAGTTGTGGCGCCGCTGGCCTGCGTTTCGTGGCACCGTCCTTCGCCGCGGCCTCCAGCGCCGCTAGCACCTCCCGCGCGCGCTCGATAACCGGCGCAGGCATGCCCGCCAGCTCGGCCACGTGGATGCCGTAGCTGCGGTCGGCCCCGCCGTCCACGATGCGGTGTAGGAACACGACCTTGCCGTCCTGCTCCGCCACGGCCACGCTCTGGTTTCGCACCCGCGGCAGCGACTCCGCCAGCGCCGTCATCTCGTGGTAGTGCGTCGCGAACAGCGTCTTGGCGGCGCGCTCCGGCCGGGCGTGCAGGTGTTCGACGACAGCCCGGGCGATCGCCAGCCCATCGTATGTGCTTGTCCCACGACCTACCTCGTCGAACAAGATCAACGACCGCCGGGTCGCTCCGCGCAGGATCGACGCCGTCTCCAGCATTTCGACCATGAAGGTCGACTCGCCGCGGCTCAGGTCGTCCTGCGCGCCTATGCGCGTGAAGATTCGATCGACCACACCGATTTGCACGCGTGCTGCCGGCACGAAGCTCCCCGCCTGCGCCAGCAGCACGATCAGCGCCACCTGCCTGAGGTAGGTCGACTTCCCCGCCATGTTTGGCCCGGTCAGCACGACGATCTGCGCGCCGGCACTATCGAGCTGTGTGTCGTTGGGCACGAAGCGGCCCTCGACCAGGCTGCGCTCCACCACCGGATGCCGCCCGTCCTTGATCGAAATCGCCTCGCCGTCGTTGACCTCTGGGCGCACGTAGCCGTTGCGCGCCGCGCTCTCCGCCAGCCCGGCGTGCGCGTCGATCTCAGCCACGGTACGCGCCAGGCTGCCCAGGCCCTCCGCCAGCGAGGCCAGCTGAGCGCACACCTGCCGGAACAACGCCGCTTCCAGCTCACCGATCGTCTCGCGGGCGCCCAGGATGCGCTCCTCCAGCTCCTTGAGTCTCGGCGTGGTGAAGCGCTCAGCATTGACCAGCGTCTGCTTGCGCTGAAAGTCGTCCGGCACCAGAGCCTGGTTCGCCTTGCTGACCTCGATGTAGTAGCCGAAGACGCGATTGTAGGCGACGCGCAGGCCGCGGATGCCACTACGCTCCCGCTCCTCCGTCTCCAGCTCCGCCAGCGCACGGCGAGCGTCACCGGTCAGCTCACGCGCCTCGTCCAACTCGGTCGAGAACCCCGGCCGGATCACGCCACCCTCGCCTACCAGAGGCGCCGGGTCGTCCGCCAGCGACGCCGCCAGCAACGCCGACGCCTCCCGCGCAGCGTGCGACTCTACCGCGCTTCCATAATCACCATTAGAGGCTTCGATTAGCCTTGGATACGCCTCGAGTCCGCTGCGCAACGCCGCGAGGTCGCGCGGCAGGGCCGCCCCAGCCGCGATGCGGCCCACAATGCGCTCGACGTCCGGCAGCTCGCGCAAGAGGTCGCGCACCTCGCCTCGTTTCAACGCTTCGGTGTGGAACGCCTCAACTCTATCCAGCCTGGCGTTGATTGCAGCTACCTCGATCAGCGGTTGACCCAACCAGCGCTGTAGCAGCCTCGATCCCATCGCGGTACGGGTCGCATCTAACGCTTCGATTAGGCTCCCGCGCTTCGAGCTCTCCCGCGTCGACGCGAACAGCTCCAGGTGACGTCGCGCGCTCGGGTCCAGAACCAGGTAACGCGACGGGCTGTACACGAGCAGGTCGCGCACGTTGGCCAACGCCGCCCTCTGGTTCTCCGCTAGGTAAGCCAGCACCGCTCCCGCCGCCGCTACGGCCTGCAAGTGGCCACGCAAACCGTAGCCCTCCAACGACGCGACCTGGAAGTGCTCCCGCAACCGTCGCTCCGACTCCTCGGCGTGGAAGAAGCGCGACTCCAGCGCGGTGCGCGCTCCTGCCCAGGCAGGACTCGGCGCCGGCAGGTCTATGCCCTCGGGCAGGAGCAGCTCAGCCGGGGCCAGGCGCGCCAGCTCTACCGCCAGGTCGGCGTCCGAGACCTCGGCCGCCGCGAACTCGCCGGTCGTTATGTCGAGATAGGCGAGCCCATGTTTGTCGGCGCCCGGAGCCACCGCCACCAGGTAGTTGTTGGACGCGGCGCTGAGCAGCTCCTCCTCCACCACCGTCCCAGGCGTCACCACGCGCGTCACCTCCCGGGCCACCAGGTCGCGCCCGGCCCGCTTCGCCTTGCCCGTCCCTTGCTTGGCGCCGGAGGGGTCCATCTGCTCGCAGATCGCCACCTTGTAGCCGCGCGCGACCAGCTTCTTGAGGTGCGCCTGCAGCGCGTGCTGGGGTACGCCCGCCAGCGGCACGCGCAGGTCTTTGCCCATCGGCTTGGAGGTCAGCGTGATCTCTAGCTCGCGCGCCACTAGCTTGGCGTCGTCGTCGAAAGTCTCGTAGAAGTCGCCCAGCCGGAAGAAGACGATCGCCTGCGGGAAGCGCCGCTTGATCTCCAGGTACTGGCGCCGGATGGGGGTGGTCACAAGGGCAATCGTAGCTGCAGACCTTGAGGTCTGCTAGGCGCTCACTCTCTTATCTCAGGAGCCAAACGGTCAGACGCCAAAGTAGAAGCGGCGCGTGTTGCCCATGCCCTGCTCCAGCCGCGTCTGCACCATGCTCGCAGCCTGCCTCAAGTGCATGAGATCGTGGAAGGCCCACTGATGCGCGTGGTCCCGCCGCGCTGGTCTCCCCCGCCTCGTCGTGCTCGCCGAGGCGCGCCAGTTGCGCCGGTGACATCGCCCGCAGCCAGGCAATGCCCTCGGTGCGCCGCGTCTCGAACTCGCGCAACAACGCATCGACATCGCGGTCGAGGTACCCGGGCTGCTGGAGGCGTGCCTGCGCGTCGATCGATCGGATGAACGGGCGCTCCTCCTCGACGATGCGCTGCATCCGCCCCACGATCACGTCCTCGGTGTCGAGCAGGTGGGCGAGGACATGGCGCGGCGACCAGCCATCGTCGACCGCCGCGATGCGCACCGGTTCAGGCAGATCGGCGAAGAAGGCGCGCAGGATGGCCGGCGTCGCGCCAACAACGGCGAAAACGGTCTTGTCGACATCGGATGACATAGGAGAAGCGAAGTCCTAGTCGAAAGCCGGCTGGACGGAGATCAGCTCTGGCGAGGGGCCGAGCCCCGCTGGGAAGGCGTCGACCACCTTGATCACGTCCGGCAGCAGCTCGTGGCAGACAAAGCAGTCCAGGCACGGCCCATCGCTCACTCCCGTGACGGCGTTGAGGCACACGTCGACCGCGCGCGCCAGCGCCGGGGCGTGCTCGGGTCGCGAAGCGGCCTCGCGGTCGGCCTCGTAGCGCGTCAGGCCTTTGCAAACCTTGGCACGGCAGCGGCGCTCGAGGATGTGCTCGTTAACCTCGTCACTGAACGAATCGAGCGCGTTCGTCGAAGCCGTCAACTTGCGTGTCGCCGGACTGCACGCCGATCATCACCTGCTCGCCGAGACCCGCAGCCGAATGGGCCTTTGCCTCAGCCTGCTCGGCAGGCACGACGAGGCGAAACCGCTGCAGACCCAAAGCCTCGAGTCGCTCGAGGCGATGTTCGGCCCACAAGACCGCCGGAC